>JAKRSE010000177.1 GCA_022402505.1 Fimbriimonadaceae bacterium
GACCAGGGAGCGCCTCCCGGCAGCGGCCCCGGCTCCAGCCACCGCCAGTAGTCCAGGACTCCGACCATCACCGCCTCCATCGGTACGTCCACCAGTGCCGCCAGCAGACCGCCCAGGATCGGCCCGGCCCACCGATGCTCCGGCAGCCATCGCTGGACCGCCAGGCAGGAGGCCCCGGCCATCATCATCCAGGCCATCGGGAGCAGGAGCGGGAACCGATGATCGCCTGGCATCGGGATCGTCGGCGCCCATTTGTCGGTGTAAAGATAGGCTCCAAACGGAAAACCTGTATAGAGCCCAAGAATCTCCGACCCGGCTCCGATCAGGCCAATCAGTCCGAACGAGACGGCGGCCCGCTTCCATCCCCACACCTCGATTCGAGGCGCGAAGACGGCTGCCAGGCCCGAAAGCAGGGTCAGGGCTCCGGCGACGGGAGCGATCGGCCCGGGGTTCAGTCCGGTCAGCCGAGAAAGCAGTGAGCCCGCAAGCGAGAAGACCAGCAGGCCGACATAGATTCCCAGCCAGGGCGGGCGCTTCAGTCGACCTGCTTCTTCCATGAATCCAGCTTCATCAGGGCGTCCATCGGCGTCAGCCTGGTCAGGTCCATCGACTTGAGTTCTCGGACCATCGGCGGCTCTTCCACCTCAAACAGGGTCAGCTGCACGTTCTGCAGGCTGGGGCTGGGGACGGACTGCGGACCGGATTCCGACTCCAGCTCGCCCAGAATCTCGGCGGCCCGGAGGAGGACCTGCGACGGGAGTCCGGCCATCCGCGCCACCTGGATGCCGTACGATCGGTCGGTGCCCCCGCGCAGAACCCGGTGGGTCCAGATCACCTCGTCTCCCCGTTCTTCCACCGCGACTCGGGCGTTGAAGACTCCCGGTATTCGATCTGCAATGGCGTTCAACTGGTGGTAGTGGGTGGCGAAGAGGGTCTTGGCGCCGACTCCTGCCAGGTGCTCCACCATGGCCCAGGCGATGGCGAGGCCGTCGAAGGTGCTCGTCCCTCGGCCCACCTCGTCCAGGATCACCAGGGAGCGGCGGGTGGCGTTGTTCAGGATGTTCGCACTCTCGATCATCTCGACCATGAAGGTGGACTGCCCCAAGGCGAGTTCATCTTTCGCGCCGATTCTTGTAAAGATGCGATCGCAAAGCCCAAGGCGGGCCGATCTCGCCGGGACGAACGCGCCGATCTGGGCCATGAGTTGGATCAGGGCGGTCTGACGCAGAAAGGTCGATTTTCCCGACATGTTCGGACCGGTGAGGATCATCATCCGCTCCCGGCCCAGGGTGAGGTCGTTGGGGACGAAGAGGCGGTTCTGCTCTTCAACGACCGGATGCCGGCCCTCCACGACCTCGAAAACGTCTTCGTCCACCAGCTCGGGCCGGGAATGGCCCAGCCGGTGAGCCGCCTCGGAGAGCGCCGCCAGGCAGTCGAGCTCGGCGAGAGCCCGGGCCGTCTGCAGCAGGCCGGCTGCTTCCAGGGCCACCGCTTCCCGAAGTCGGAGGAAGATCTGCTCTTCGAGGGCCACCATCTTCTCCTCCGCGCCCATCACCATCGCCTCGTGGTCCTTCAGCTCGGCGGTGATGTAGCGCTCGGCCCCGGCGGTGGTCTGCTTGCGGATGTAATGGTCGGGAACCTTGTCCAGGCGGTTCTTCGGAACCTCCAGGTAGTAGCCGAAGACGGAGTTGTAGCCCACCTTCAGCCGGTCGATCCCGGTCCGCTCGCGCTCCTCGGTCTCCAGGGCGGCGATGTAGTTCCGGCCGTCCTTCTGCAGGCTTCGAAGCTTGTCCAGCTCCACATCGAAGCCGGGGCGGATGATGCCGCCGTCCCGGGTGGTCAGGGGCGGGTCGTCCACCACCGCCTGATGGAGCCTGGCCGCGAGGTCGCGATGGTCTCCGACCCTTTTCCGAAGTTCCTGCAGCTTTTCCAGCGCGACCTTGCGCAGATCATCTTCCAGGTCAGGGATCTCAAAGAGGGTCCGCTTGAGGCCGGCGAGGTCTCGTGGCCCGGCCAGGCCCGCGGAACAGCGGGAGACCATCCGCTCCAGATCGCCGAGCTTCTTCAGCCGATCCCGCAGGTCGCCTCGAGTGATCCCGTGTTCCAGCAGGCGGGCGACGGCTCCCTGCCTCAGCCGAATCTCCTCCGCCTGGATCAAGGGCTGTTCGATCCAGCGGCGAAGCAGCCGGGCGCCCATCGGACTGCAGGTGTAGTCGAGCACCCCCAGCAGCGTATACCGACGGGAGCCGTCCATCATGTTCGTGGTCAGCTCCAGGCTCCGACGCGTCGAGGGGTCCAGGCTCATGAAGCCATCCACGCTGTAGACCGAGAGGCTGTCGACATGGCCCAGCTTCAGGCCGTTGGACTGAGCGTAGTCCAAGACCATCGCGGCGGCCTGCACCGCGCCCCCCGCCTTCTCGATCCCGAATCCCCGCAGGCTCTGGGTGGCGAAGTGGCTCTTGAGCCGCTGTTCGGCTCGGTCTGGAGGGTCTTCCTTCCGCTCCGTGCGCATCAGGCCGAGACCGTGGCCCGCCACCTCGGCGATCTCTT
>JAKRSE010000178.1 GCA_022402505.1 Fimbriimonadaceae bacterium
AGAGCGGTCAGGCATCGGGCGAGGTGGTCGTCCAGGCTCAGGCCGACCAGCTCCGCGCCATGCAGCACGCAGGCTCGGTCCACTCCGGCGGCGAAGGAGGCGGTCTTGAGCTTCTTCTTGACGCTTGAGACCTGGACGTCCAGGATGGATCGGCTCGGCCGGACCCAGGTGCAGGCGGCCAGAAACCCGCAGACCTCGTCGCAGGCGTAGAGGTGCCGGTCCAGGAGGCTCTCCGGCTCGACGCCCGTCCGCTCGGGCGCGTGGGCGGCGATCGCCCGGATCACTTCGTCCGATGCGCCCAGAGTCCGCAGGTGGTCCAAACCCGGGCCAGGGTGCCCTTCCGGGTGCCGTTCGTAGTCGAAGTCGTGGAGGAGCCCGGCCAACCCCCAAAGCTCCACATCCTGCCCCAGGTCGCGGGCGTGCCAGCGGAGGCAGGACTCCACCATTCTCATGTGCGCGCGGAGTGCAGGCGACTCGGTCCACTCGTGCATCAGCTGCTCGGCTGCATCTCGGTTCATTTGGAGAATTGTGGCCCGAAGGACAATTTTCTTCTTGAGAACCCTAAAGCACCCGCCGGATTTGGCCGACATGATTGCTGGGCCTGCAAAGGTCCATACAACCAGAGAACCTCACACACGGCCCGCCGAAAGGCGGGCATTCTCTTTTTCGGGATCCTGGTCGGCTCAGGCCCAGGAATGGAGCCGGTGACCCGTGATTCCCTCTCCGGGAGTCCAGTGGATCTCTTCCCAGAATCGGCCGTGAGAGCCTGTCTGAAAGATGGGAACCGATCCGACCCACTCCGGCTCCGAGAGCACGTCGTGCGAGTGGCCTCCCAGGATCATGTCGATCTCCGGGGCAGCCTCGGCCAAGCGGCGATCCTGGCGCAGACCGATATGGGTCAGACCGATCAGGAGGTCCACCCGAGGTCGGAGTTCTTTGGCCAGCTCCACCAAGGTCGGCAGGGGCATCGACCAGAGGTAGGCGCTCAGCGCCCGGGTCTTCATCCGTTCGGTGACCATGGCCGGCATCGCCGCGATGACCCCGATGCGGGTTCCCCGAACCTCGAGCTGAAGGGTTGGCGGAAAGACGGGGGCTCCCGTCCGGTCCGCCCAGTTGCCGCAGACGATCGGCGATCGACAGCCGCGAAACTTGGCTTCTCGGCCCCAGCCCAGGACATGACTTTCCCGATTCCCCGGGCAGAAGGCGGTCAGCTCAGCCTCGGCGAAGAAGTCCCAGACAGGGTCCCGCTGGACCGGGAGGGAGAGATTGCCCGCTCGGATGGCGTCTCCCGAGTCGAGATACAGGTCAAAATCCTTCCTCACCTTCAGCAGAGCCTGCCTTCGAGCCATGTCGATGCGCCCGTGCAGGTCGTTGGTGTGGAGGATCCGAATCAGCGGGCGGCCCAGTGGTTCAGGATGTCGGCGAGGGCGCAGAGCGCCATGAAGGCGATGCCGCCCATGAACGTCCAGTTGGAAATCTGATCGTCGAAGCCGGCCTTGCCCTTGAAGGAGGTTCGAACGCTTCCGCCGCCGCCGGACATGGCATCACCCTTGCCCGTGACAAAGATCACCAGGCAGAGGACCACGCCGAGAAGGACGGCAAGAACGATGAGGATGTTCGCGAACACCGCCAGTCCGCCGCCGCTCGCCGGAGGCGCGGACGGTCCACCTGCGGCCTGGGCCAGGTTGGTGAAGACGGTGTCGAGCAGGCTCATGACGTTCAGCCTAAGAGGTTACCACGGCACCCGTCCCGGCCCGGGGGTCCAGAAAAGCGAAGGCCCCGCTCCGAGGGCGCAGAGACGGGGCTGTGTTCGGGGAGGGATGAAAAGCCTTCCTGTGAAAGATCTCCCCTTTTCGCTTTTCCTGACACGTATTCTGACTGCTCAGTCGGCGAATTGTTCCGCCGCAATCATCGGAATTCAGCGAAGGAGCCGCCAGAATCCGTCGGGTCCGATTCGGTCGAACTCGGCGACCTGCCAGCCCTCGTCCGCGGCGGTCTGGGGCGCGGGCCCCGGCCAGGGCCTCCCTCCGCCCAGCCGATCCGGGCTCTGGTAGAGGTCGATCTCATCCGCCAGCTTCAGGAAGGACTCATGGATGGTCGGCCCGCCCTCCACCAGCAGCCCGGGGATGCCCCGGCGGCCCGCTGCGGTCAGCACGGCCTCAGGGTCGATCCGTCCGGACGAGTCAAGCGGCGCTTCGACCTGAGGTTCGAGCCGCGCCAGGCCAGGCCCGACGATCCACATCGCCTCCGGCCCCTGCAGGGCGGGCTCCGAGGGGTCCAGGGCCGCCTTCGAGTCCAAGACCACCCGGACCGGGTCGTTGACCGCTTCAGGAATCCGGGCCGTGAGGAGGGGATGGTCCGTTCGGATGGTGCCGCTTCCAACCAGCACCGCGCCGGCCTCGCATCTGAGCCGCCGCCCGTGCGCCTGCGCCGCCTCGCCCGTGATCTGGACGCGCGGACTGCCGGGGAGGCCGGCCATGAAGCCGTCCGCCGAGACCGCCGCCTTCAGGGTGACCCTGGGGCGTCGGGTCATCTGAAAATC
>JAKRSE010000179.1 GCA_022402505.1 Fimbriimonadaceae bacterium
CGGATCGTTCCGCCAGACCGGCTTCGGTTCGGCGAGTCCGTGCCGCAGTATCCGGTCGAACTCTTCCGCCGGGATCTCAACCACCCCCAGGCTCTCGGTGTGGGGGTTGAGGAACTGAGAGTCCAGCAGTTCGAAGCCGCACTCCTCGAGCCGGTGCATCAGCGCCCAGTGCGCCGCCTTGCCCGCGCCCGTCTCCCGGGTGAACATCGACTCCCCGCAGAAGACCCGACCGACCGCGACCCCATAGACCCCGCCCGCCAGCCGGCCGTCCACCCAGACCTCCGCCGAATGGGCCCAGCCGTTCCGGTGAGCCTCCCGAAAGATCCGGTGATGAACCGGAGTCAGCCAGGAGGCCGGCCGATCCGCGCAGCCGTGCATCACCTCGGCGAAGCAGGTGTCAAAAGTCGCCTGGAAGCGGCCCGAATTCAGGCTCCGGGCAAGCGATCGGGAGACCCTCATCCCATCCGGCCGCAGCACCGCCCGCACATCGTTCGGGCGATGAAAGAAGGGAATCCCGGAGGAGGACCAGAGAAACCACCCTTTCGAATAGTGGTCCCAGAGGATCGCCGGCTCCTTCAATCGGCTAGACTCCCGCCGTGACCGCTTCCGACATGATTCGAAGCCTGACCCAGACGACTCGAAGCCAGGTTCAAGCCGCCCTCGCGGGCCTGACCGAAGCCCAGGCCGACTCCGTCTCCAACCCCCAGGCCATGTCGGCCAAGACCACCCTGCTCCACCTGGCCGAGTGCGCCCGGGCCGCCCTGACCATGAAGAACGGCGGCGAGCATGAATGGGGAACCGGAGAGACGACGGCCGCCTCTCTGGCTGAAGCGAACGCCCTCTACCGCCGCGACCGCGACGCTCTGGACCAGGCTCTCTCCGGCGAGATCGACGAAAAGACCCTCTCCGTCATCGGCGACTTCATCGTGCTCCACGAGGCCTACCACGTCGGTCAGCTCTGCACCCTCCGCCTCAGCCTCGACCCCGCCTGGGACGCCTACTCGATCTACCGCTGACCTGCCTCGGAAGCAGTCCGGCTCAAGTCGCTCGCCTGCTTCGCCATCGCCTCCAGGGTCTCGGCCGTCTTCTTCAGACCGTCGGCCGAGAGCCTGGTCGCCGCCTGGGCCGCCTCTCGAGTCAGGCGCTCGGCTCCCTCGACCAGACCCAGCATCTTGGCGTGCTCGATCAGGGTGTCGGCCGCGGGCTTCAGCTGCTGCAGGCCCGCCTTCGCTTCGGCCAGGTCCGCCTCCAGCGCGGTCAGGGCCTCCTTCTTCAAGGCGTCCCCTTCCGGACCCGGCTTGACCTGGGCGATGCTCGTCGCGAAGTCCTGGATCGCCTGAGCGTAGGCGGCCTGAATCTTCGCCGCCTCGCGTCGGTAGTCCTCGGCCGAGCCGGCGGCGGTGGAAACCGTCGCACAGCCTCCGGCCAGAACGGCCAGGGCAAAAAACGAAGCGGCGGCAAGGCTCATCGAGACTCTCTACGCCGCCGCTTCGCTCCAAGATTCGCAGTCTCAGCCCGCCATCATCGCCTGAAGCTCTTCCTCGGTCTGAGGAACCTTCAGGGAACCGGAAGCGATCTCCTTCCGGACCGTCTCCAGCTTCTCCAGGTTGTCCGCGCCGATCTGCTCCTTCGTGTTCTTGAAGTCGCTGGTGCCGACGCCATTGGCCGCCAGGTCATAGACCTTGTCGCCGGCCTCAAACTTCCCTTCTGTCAGGTCCTTCACCGTCTGGAAGACCGCCTCGTCCACCCGCTTGATCATCGAGGTGAGCACGCTGCCCGGCTCGATGTCGTCCTGGTCGCTGTCCACTCCGATGGCCCACTTGCCCTGGTCCTTCGCCGCCCGGATCAGACCCAGGCCGCTCCGCCCGGCCGCGTGGTAGATGATGTCCGCACCCTGGCCGTAAAGCAGATTCGCCGCAATCCGGGCCTTGTCGATGTCGTCCCAGCTGCCCGTGTACTTGGGCGGCAGAACCTCGATCCCCGGGTTCGCCTTCCAGGCACCCGCCCGGTAGCCGACCTCAAACTTCTTGATCAAGGGAAGCTCCTGTCCGCCGATGAATCCGATCTTGCCCGACTTGCTCATCAGGCCCGCCAGGTAGCCGACCAGGAAGCTCCCTTCGTGCTCGGTGAACAGGAGCGACCGAACGTTCGGCAGGTCCATGGAGGCATCCACGATCGCAAACTTGGAATCCGGATACTCCTTCGCCGCCTGCTCCAAGGCCGACTGCATGGAGATCCCGACCGCAATCACCAGGTCGGCGCCCCGGTCCGCGGCTCCGGCGATGTTCGCCGCGTAGTCCTTCTCCGACTTGCTGTCCACGGCAAGGACCTTGATCCCGAGCTCCTTTTGCGCCCGCTCCAGACCCCGCCAGGCCGAATCATTGAAGCTCTTGTCGCCCCGTCCGCCGGTGTCGAAGACGATCCCGATGGTCAGGCCGTCGGCGTCGGCCGGAGCGTCGCCCGAGGCCGTCTCCGTGGCCGGGGCCGACCCGCAGCCGGAAGCCAGCATCGCCAGAACCGCCGCCCCGGCGGCAAG
>JAKRSE010000180.1 GCA_022402505.1 Fimbriimonadaceae bacterium
AGGAGATTTTCCCGCTCATCATGGAGACGAAGATCTGGCTGGGAGCCGGCTTCGCCAACGGCAACGCCTTCTTCAGCATCCCGTCTGGCGTCGAGCGGGAGTTTGCCGATGGGGTCTATGACCCTTCGACCGGCCTGGTCAAGTTCCGCAACGTCGGCTGGTTCACGAACATGGATCACAAGCAGCGTCACGAAGAACTCAAGCTGATGACGATGGCCGACAATCTGAAGTACAGCCGGCACAAGGAGATCAAGGGGAAGGCGGGGTATGAGCGGTATGACAACTACGACGCCATCGAGGTCCCCTTCACCGACGCCATCCCCAGCGACTACGAAGGCGTGATGGGCGTCCCGATCACCTTCCTGGACAAGTACAATCCGGAGCAGTTCGAGATCCTCGGAGCTACTCAAAGAGGATGCCACGACCTTGTGCCCGATACAAGGAAATACGATGAATATTGGGAAGTCAGGCAAGACGGTTCGAGGACCGGTTCGTCAGGAGGCAAGACCAATGAAAATGCAAACTTGGCCGGAAACGACGGTCGCAAGAACTACTTTATCAATGCCGAAGGCAGGGTGATTCAATCTGCCTACCAGCGAATTTTCATCCGGCACCGCAACCCCGCACCCAAAACCCCATGAAGACCACGCTCCGCACCGACATCACCGTCCGCGACCTCTGCGAGGGGTTCACCTACAGCGAGCTGGAGGGCAAGGGGCTCTTCGGGCTGGGGGGGCGGCTGACGATCCAGCCGGAATACCAGCGCAACTTCATCTATGCCGACGGAGGCGGGAAGCGGGAGCAGGCGGTGATCGAATCGCTCGTGAAGGGCTACCCGCTCGGCCTGATCTACTTCAACACGGTCGGCCCGGACCGGTTCGATGTGCTGGACGGCCAGCAGCGGATCACCAGCATCGGCCGCTTCGTCACCAACAAGTTCGCGGTGATGGAGGGCGGCTACCCGGTCTACTTCCAGAGCATGGCCTCCGATCGCCAGCGACGGATCATGGAATCCCGCCTGCTGATCTATGAGTGCGAGGGGACGGAGACCGAGATCAAGGAGTGGTTCAAGACGATCAACACCGCCGGGGTGCCGTTGAACGACCAGGAGCTGCGGAACGCGGTCTATTCCGGCCCCTTCGTCACCCTGGCGAAGGCGGAGTTCAGCAACAGCCAGAACGCCAACCTCCAGAAGTGGGCAGCCTATGTGAAAGGGGTCGCCAACCGCCAGGATATTCTGGAAGTCGCCCTGAACTGGGTGAGCCGAGGAGACATCGAGGGCTACATGAGCGCCCACCGGAACGACGAATCGATCCAGGAGCTGAAGGCCTACTTCACGACGGTGATCGACTGGGTGGCGGGGGTCTTCCGGATGGTGGAGAAGGAGATGCGCGGCCTGGAATGGGGCCGGCTCTACGAGACCCACCACCGCACCGCCTATGACCCGGCGCAGGTGGAAGCGGATGTCCAGCGGCTCTACGCAGACCTTTATGTCCGGCGGAAGGCAGGGATCTTCGAGTACGTCCTGGGCGGGTGCCAGGATGCGAAGCTGCTGGACGTCCGGCTGTTTGACGACACGACGAAGAAGGCGACCTATCACCGGCAGACCGAGGCGGCGAAGCGGGACGGAATCTCCAACTGCCCCTACTGCGCCCAGGGCCACGACGCCTTGAAGACGAGAATCTATGACCTGAAGGACATGGATGCCGACCATGTGACTCCGTGGAGCAAGGGCGGGGCGACGGGGCCGGAGAACTGCCAGATGCTCTGCAAGTCGCACAACTCGGCCAAGGGGAACCGCTGAGCCTGGCCCCCAGGCGAACCGGTATCCTGGAGGGCATGGTTCGGGAGATCATCAGCACCGATCAGGCTCCGGCGGCGATCGGGCCTTACAGTCAGGCGGTTCGGGCTTCGGGGACGCTGCTGTTCATGAGCGGGCAGATTCCGCTGCGGCCGGACGGCTCGCTCGTCGAAGGCACGGTGACCGAGCAGGCCGAGCAGGTCTGCGCGAACATGCGGGCGGTGCTGTCCGAGGCCGGGCTCACCCCGGACCACCTGGTGAAGACGACGATCTTCCTGAGCAGCATGGACCACTTCGCGGCGGTGAACGAGGTCTATGCGAAGCTCTTCACCGGCGATCCGCCCGCCAGGTCGACGGTGGCGGTGGCGGGTCTGCCGAAGAACGTGGATGTCGAGATCGAAGGCCTCGCGGTCTGCTGAGGCGGGTTGAAGCGCGTCGTCTCGGTCAGCCTGGGCACTTCGAAGCGGGACAAGGTTTCGGAGATCGAGCTTCTCGGCGAGCGGTTCCGGATCGAACGGCGAGGGACCGATGGCGACCGCGCCGCCTTTCGCCGGCTGATGGAGGAGCTGGACGGCCAGGTCGATGCCCTCGGGATTGGCTGGGCGGATCGGTGGGTGGTCGCGGGTGACCGCCGCTACGCCTTCCGCGAGGTCGAAGGGCTGATTTCCGGCGTGAAGAAGACTCCCGTGGTCGA
>JAKRSE010000181.1 GCA_022402505.1 Fimbriimonadaceae bacterium
GCAGGGCCCGGAGTTCTCGTTCCAGGGCGTCGGCGAGGATCTCGTTGCCTTTGCGGGAGATGTGCCAGTCGGCTCCGTAGCCCCACGAGGGTTCCATCCGGGGCAGCACGAGTTTCCGCACGGCCCCGGGATGGTCCGCGGCCAGGGCGTCGATGACCGCCGAGACCCGACTCCGCTTCGGCCTGTCCGGGCTGTCGGCCATCGCCGGGCCGACGGTCAGCAGGATCGGGACGCCTGGATGGCGGGCGAGCAGGTCGGCGACGAACCGGCGGTAGCCGGCTTCAAATTCGGGCCCGGGGTTGTCCTTGGCGAAGTCGTCGTCGCCCAGCAGGACCATGATGAGGTCGGGCGGGGTGCGGCGGTCGCCTCGGCCGGGCTCGGATTCGAGGAGGGTGCGGTCGGCGACCCGGGGGATGTTCGCGTCGGTCTGCCCGCCGTAGCCCCGAAAGATGCCCCAGCCGCTGGCGGCGATCAGGTTCAGGTGGAGCCCGAGCCGCTCGGCCGCCAAGGGACCGTAGGCCAGCATCGCGTTTTGGCTGGCGGGCGAATAGCGGTCTTCGCGGCGGTTCTCCTCCACTCCGTAGCCGCAGGAATTCGAGTCGCCGTAGAGGTCCAGGGTGAGTCGCCTGCCCCCCAGGGGCGGGATCACTCGGGCGGCCCGGACTCCCAGCCACCGGACTGCGCCGACCGAGGACTCCGTCCGCTTCCGCACTTCCACCAGGCCGATCCGGCGTGAGGATTCGACCGTGATCTCGGAGCGGCCGGCGGGCAGGGCGTGGGTCTGCCACGGGCCGGAATCGACCCGGACCCAGAGGTGGTTCGAGTTCCTGCCCTTCACCGGGTGGGGCGTCCCCGGGGCTTCGTCGTGAAAGACCAGGGTGGCCCTCCCTCCCCCGAAGCGCAGCCGAAAGCCGGCGGCGGGCCATTGGAAGCGGCCGATGGACCCCTGCCAGTTCCAGGGGCCTTCCGCCTGGATGAGCCGGGGCGAGGCGGGCTGGAGGTCGGCGAGGCTGAAGGCGAGGGCGGCGGTGAGAATCATCGGCGGGTGAGGAGGGGTCGGAGGAAGTCGGTGAGGGCTCGGCCGAGGACTTCATGGCCGGCTTCGGAGGTGTGCCAGTCGGCGCCGAACCCCCAGGCGTCGGGCTGATAGGGAGGAAAGTCGAAGCGGTGGAGGTTGAGTCCAAGCTCCGCCCGGATCGAGTCGATCACCGCCCCGACCCGGGTGCGAGCCTGCTTCTCGGGCGTGTCGGTCATCGAGGTCCCGACGCAGAGGACCAAAGGCGTCCCGGGATGACGCTCGACCAGCCGCCGGGCGAAGGCAAGGTAGGCGGCGTCGAACTCCGGCCCCGGGTCGCCCTGATTGAAGTCGTTGTCGCCGAGCATGACGACGACAAGATCCGGCCGGGTGCGGCGATCCTTCGGGCCCGCGAGGCGATCCCAAAGCGTCCGGTCGGCGACCCGGGGGATGGCCGAATCCGGCTCGCCGCCAAAGCCGCGCATGACGCCCCATCCGCTCGCGGCGATCAGATTCAGGTTGAGCCCCAGAGCGTCGGCGGCTCGGCCGGCGAAGCTGAGTTCGGAGTTCTGTGAGATCGGGGCGAACCTGTCTTCCTTCCGGCGGTCATCGACTCCGTAGCCGCAGGCATCCGAATCGCCGTAGAAGTCCAGGGTCAGGCGACGGCGGCCGAGCGGCGGCAGGACCCGTCGGGCCGAGACGCCGAGCCACTGCACCGCCCCCATGAAGGATTCGGTCCGCTTGCGGACCTCCACCAAGCCGACGGTCCGCCGGGACGAAACTCGGATTTCGGTGAGGCCTGCGGCCAGGGGGTGAGTCCGCCACGGCCCCTCATCGACGCGAATCCAGAGGTGGTTCTGGTTCGCGCCTCGGATGGGATGGGCGCCTCCGGGGGCCTCGTCCCGAAAGGTGAGAACCGCCGACCCTCTGCCGAATCGCAGCGAGAATCCGGACGACGGCCACTGGAACCGGCCGACCGGCCCCTCCCACTGCCAGGGCCCGCGCATTTCGATCAGCCTCGGATCGGCGTGGCGGAAGTCCGGCAAGGGAGCGGAGGGGAGGATCGGGATCATGACCGGGCGGCTCGGGCCCGTTCTTCATCCATCAGCTTTTCCTGGGCGGCGACGCGGGCGGGGACGACCTTCTCGCGCGGGGCGGCGGGCCGGTAGTCGAGCGACTGGACTCCGAGCCCTTCCAGGATCGCCTGTTCGACCGGGCTGTAGGCTCCGTCGGTTCGGTGGAACTGCATCGGCTCGCGGAGGGTGATCGGCGGGTTGGTGATGATCCGGAGCCGGCGAAGGATGTTCTGGCTGACGGCATGGAGGGCGTAGGGGTGGATCAGATAGACGTCGCCTGCCAGACCGGTCGCCTCTTCGAACCGGCTGCACTCCCGGATCAGGTCCTTGAACCCGAACTCGCCGGGGAGGACGCCTTCTGGGCGGTCGGCGAGGAACCGGGCGATGACTCCGACTGAATCGGCGGCGAGGTAAGTCGGCCCGCCCTGGTGGATCACGTC
>JAKRSE010000182.1 GCA_022402505.1 Fimbriimonadaceae bacterium
TCTCGCCGAGGTCCCGGGTCAGGGGGGCTTCGGCCAGGGTCTCACCGGCCGCATTGACGAGGCGCAGAGAGGGCCGCCGCTCTTCGTTCAGCCCGCAGATGACATCGAAGACCCGGCCCGAAAGCTCCGGGCGCTCCTGCATCAGCCGGGCGAGAAGACCTTCGGCGATCGGAGCGGTCGCCTGGGCCGACGGCTTCCGGCGAAGCATGTCCTGACTGGCGAGGTTGATCAGGTTGTCCAGCATGGCGGCCACGTGGGTCGCGGTCCGCTCACGGGTCCGCTTTCCGCCGGAGAATCCGGGCGTGAACCGGACCTCTTCCGGCACGCCGGAGACCGGGATCGCCTCTGAGGCCAGGCTCTGGACGAGGGTCTCCAGATCGGTGCGGCCCCGAAGCGATGCGATGACGAACTCGTCGCCGCCGTAGCGCACGAAGACCTCTTCCTCCGGGTCCAGCGCCGACTCGACCTTTCGGGCCAGGGCCTGCAGCACTCGGTCACCGTAGATGTGGCCGTAGGTCTTGTTGTATCGGCCGAAGCCGTTCAGGTCCAGGAAAGCGACGGTGATCTCCCGGCCTTCTTCCAGCCGGGCTCGGCCCCACTCGCGCAGCCGGTCGCTCCAGGGCAGTCCGGTCAACGGGTCCCGAGAGATGCTCATGAAGTCGACGATGTCCTGCAGAGTCGCCAGGCCCAGAAAGCGGCCGGACGAGACGACCCAGATGGCCGGAGCGGCAGAGCGGGAGAGGCGGACGGCGGCGTCGCGCAGGTCCACGGCGGCATCCATGACCACGGCGGGAACGGCCGCCGACTCGGCCAGTTCGTGCCCCCCTTCTTCGGCCGCCTCGCGGGAGAGAACCAGAGCCAGACTCCCGTCCAGGGCGATGCACGACCGATCAAGGTCCTGCATCAGTTCCAGAGCATAGCGGCACGACTGCGAGAGGGGCGCCTGCACCGGCAACAAAGAGAGCTGTTCCAGAGTCCGCATGGGTGAAGCCGTTGATTCGCCTGCCGAATCCATCCTGCAAGCTTTGAGCCAATCCTGGTCGGGACCCGAAGGTCAGATCACCAGGGCCAGCCCGAGAAAGGTCTCCCGGACGGTCCGGGACATCTCTTCGTGGTCCGGCTCCAGGCTGCATGCCATGGCCTGGCGGTGGGCGGTGCCCGGGGGCGTGTGCAGGTACCGGCTCACCGGATCCTCGCCGAGCCCGATCTCCATCAGCAGGAGCCAGGCCGTCCAGGCGTCCCGAGACTCGGTTCCGGCCCCAGGAGCGCTGCGACGCACCGCCTCTCCGGCAAGGTCGCGGAGGTCCCACTCGGCCGACTCGTTCAGGCAGGGGAAGAGGATTCCGAATGCCCGAAGGATGCGATCGGAGCTGCGCCAGTCGCTTGAGATCAGCCGGAGCCGCTTGAGGGCCGCCGTCATGGTGGAGCCGTTTCCGCCCAGGCGGCAGGCAAGCGAGTCGGCCAGGCTCGGATCCAGGTCCAGCCCCAGCCGGGCCGCCTGGTGGCGCACCAGCCGCTCCCGTTCCGAAACCGATGGCGGGCTGATCGTGACGACATCCTGGGGGGCGGCGGTGCGGCTCAGCTCGCGCAACAGGCCGTCTTCCCGGCGGCAGTCGAGGCAGATCAGGGTCGGGAGTCCCCGCTGCCGTCGGCTCTCCACAAGTCCGCGGAGCCGGGCCCGTTCACGGGGGCGACGCTCCACAAGGCGGACGTCGTCCAGCATCACCGCGCCCCGTCGCAGGTGCATCATCGGGCGGGCCAGGAAGTCGAGCGCCGTCACGTGGATCGGAGACCCGGCCGCCTCGTCGTCGCTCAGGTCGGCGGCGGCCTTCAGGAGCTCGGTCTTCCCCCAGCCCGTGGGTCCAAGAACAACCAGAAAGCTCCGGCGGCCTTGGGCCACTTCGGCCATCCGCAGAAAGGCGATCCGGTTCGACGGAAGGATCATCGGATGCATTCCGAAGGGAAGGCGGCCGTTCACCTCCACATCGTCCCCGCCTGCAACCCTGTCAACCGCCGAATTCACCATCTCACGCACCCTCACTCTTCCTGATGTTCCCACGGCGGTGCATGCCGCACCGACCCGAGGTCCACCGAGAGTATGCGCCGGTTCCGCGTCGGTGATTCTTGCGGTGCTCATGTCAAATCTGTGCAAGGAACAGAGTTGAACTTCGCCATAACACGTCGCTTGAACCCCGGGCGGAATCGTCTCAATCTTTCCACCGAGTTTTCCCCAGGTCAGGGTCTACAGCGGCCTCAGGGTCACGGGAACGACGATGCGGCTCTGCGCCGAGTCATCGGTTCGGACGCGGACGGCCAGGGGTCCGGCCAAAGGAGTCTGCGAGGAGTTCGTCACGACATGGATCCTCCAGCGGTCGGGGGCCAGGCGTTCCGATCGGACCGATTCGGCCGGCCGGTCTGCCTCGGCTCCCAGGACGCGGAAGGCCTGGCCCGCTCCGTCGACATCGAAGAACCAGGCGAAGGGCCCCTGGCGCGGCACGACGATTCGCGGCTCGGGCGGGAGGACCGCCA
>JAKRSE010000019.1 GCA_022402505.1 Fimbriimonadaceae bacterium
GTTCCGCACAAAGGGCAGACCTTGAAGGCGTCCGGACGTCGCCGCTGGATCAGCAGCTTGGGAGTCGTCAGGATCACCTGGGTGCGGGGAGCCATTCCAAGGTAGTTTTCGGCAGCCCGCGACGCTTTCCTCATGTCCGTCCCTCCTTCCCCTCCCCGACGAGTTCAGGTCTTCTCCTTTCCGAGCGGAGATGCCCTGGCCCGGACAGCCCAAGGGCACCGCCTGCTGGCCGAAGCCGAAGGCGACGGGATCCTGGAGGTTTGGGACGGCCCGACCGACCTGCGGGTGACGGACGGGAGCGGCCCGACATCGCCCGGCCGGTTTCGAGACTGGATGGAGGTCTCGGCCGAATCCTCCGGGCCCTTCCGTGGGGCGGTCATCCAGGGGGACGGGCTTCCGGAGCTCGACGCCGAACGGACGGCGGAGTCATTTGCGGGCCCGTCGGTGATCCTCGGCCCCGCTCCGCCCGTCTGCCGAACCGGAGAGTATCCTTTGCCGGCGGCCCTGCCGGAGGGAGAGTTCCCGGCCTGGCTGGGGTTCCGGGCCGAGGCCCCCGTCCGCCACCGGCCGATGAGGCTGGATTGGACTTTGGAACGCGAATGGGGCTGCGCCGAGATCAAGGCGCGCAACATGAGCCGGGTCGAGGACCTGCCGCCGCACGGAGACCACGCCTACTTCCTCACCCGGTTCGGGGTGGACGTGAGCCTCTCAGACCTCGACGGCGACGACATCCTCGCCTGGACCGGATCGCACGACCGATTTCATGGACGCCAGCGAGCGAGGGTCCTGGTCGATGGGCAACCCGTCGGCGTCTGGCTCCGGCCGCATCAGAACCGGTCCGAGCGCTGGGGGACCGACCTCTTCCTGATCTCCGGGGCGGACCTGCCCGGTCCGGACTTTCGGCTGGAGCTGGACCCGCCGGCCGGAACGCCGCTCTTTGGGCTGGGTCGCCTGCGGCTCCTGCGAGGGCGGAGGCGGAGCCTGCCGGCGGGGTAAAACGGCCGAGTCATGGACCCCGTCTCCCACCTTTCCGGCCTTCTTCGACAGGCCGCCACGTTCTACTCCAAGGACATCATGGCCCTCTCCGACGAGGCCTTCAACTCGTCCTTCGCGGGCAAGGCTCGCCGTCCGGTCGACTTCACCTACGAGGTGATCTACGTGAACCGCCGGATCGCCGCCATGTTCCGCGGCGAGGAATTCGGCGCCTCCGGCGAGGGCTGGATGGTCGCGCCGGAAGGCTGGAACAGCCGCGAGCAGGCGGTCGAAGAGCTCAAGGCCTCCGTGGACGAAGTCATTTCCGAGTGGGAGAAGCTGACCGACGAACAGCGGCTGGAGAAGAAGGGCGAAGGGATGTTCGCCGCGCCTTACGACCGCATGACCATGGCCTGCGTCCACATGTTCCACCATGGCGGGCAGCTGAACTACGTCCAGTCGCTCCACGGCGACGACGAGATGCACTGGGGCTGAACCGCTCAGTCGATCTGGGCCGCGCGGACGGCGCGGCTCAGGTCGTCCAGCCCGATCGGATCGGCCAGCACGTTCGGGATCGTCTCGGTCACCTTCAGCTTGGAATAGACCACCGCCATGTTCTTGACCGACCCGTCCAGCGGAAAGCCGTAGTTCGCCACCGCCTCGTGATTCGAAGGCAGATGGGCGAGGGCCACGTTCTTGATCTTGAGGTCAGTCTCCATTCCGGCGGCGACGCGCTTGGCCTGCGCCTTCTCGGCCTCGGTGTCGGCCACCAGAATCATGAAGGCGCGAAGATCCTTCTTGGAAGCCGTCATCTCCGAGCTGAGCCGCTGGGCGATGCCGAGGAGCACCTGATCCGACTCTCCACGAGCCCAGACCTGGACGGCCGGAAGCATCCCGTACTTGCACGGCGGGCAGGTTTCGGTTCCCTTGTCCGGGCCCGCCAGGTGGTGCGGCTCGAACGGGGTCACGATGTCGCCCTGCTTCAAACCGATCGGCTTGGCGGCCACCTTCTCGGCGGGGGCCAGTCCGAGCGCGATCACGGCGGCGGCAATCGCTCCTCCGGCGGCGAGCGAGGTCCAGGCGGCGGCGATGGTTCTCTTCATGGGTGTTCCTGGTGAGTCAAAAGGCGAGCGGGACCGGAGAGGTTCCCCGGTCCCGCTCGCTGGAGGCATCGGCCCGACTCAGGGGACGATGGACATGGTCATCGACATGTTCATCGGCGGCATCCCTTCGGCAAAGCTCACGTCGTTGATCGTCGCCCGCATGTAGAGCATGTCCAGAGTCTGAGCGTCCAGCCAGATCGACCCGACGGAACCCATCGGCCGAGTGCCTTCCAGCATGGAGAAGGCGTAGTCGATCTTGTAGGAGTTGACCGAGCCGAGCATCTCCTGGCCGACCAGGGTGTACTTGGTGCGGGCTTCGACCTTGCCCTCGGCGTTCTTCAGCTCATTCGTCCAGCTCTCGCCGACTCCGATCGGGGCGGTCGGGAAGCGGAAGGACATCAGCCGCTGAATGGCCTGGTTCGAGCCCGCGCTGTCCGGCCCCTCCATCGAGACGAAGGTGCCGTCGAGCTTCATCTTCAGGATCGTCGGCTTGTCCGACATCGGCGGGCCCATGGCGGTGACGTCGTTGCCGTTCAGGAGCACCGTCAGCTTCTCCACCCGCTGTTCCTGGGTGACGATGCCGTCCTTGATCTCGGTCGTCTTGGACGTGCTGCGGATGTTGATGTCGAGGTCGAGAGTGACCCCGCCCATCTCCATTCCCGCGCTCTTGAGGGCCATGTCGTATCGCAGGACCTTGCCGACCTGCGGCTTCCAGGTCAGGTCGAGCTTGGGCTGGGTGGGAGCCGAGGCGGCCAGGGCCGTCAGGGCGAGCATCGGAAGGAGGACGCGGGCGCGCATGAGTTCTCAAGCAATCCTACGTTTGAGAGGGCCGGTGGGATTCATCTTCTCGGCGGCCGGGGGTCCGGATTTTCACCCTCCATCCTTGGCCAGAGAATTGTAGGCATGGCGAATCTCGCTGCCGACGTCGATCACGTTGAAGCCGGGCGGGTCGATGCCGAACCGGCGGCCGTTCCACCAGTCGCCGCTGACGGCCCCGCCCGTCAGATGGACCCGGCCGGCGTACTCCACCGCCTCCCGGACGTGAGTGTGTCCCTGGAGCACCAGCCGGACGTTCTTCCCCTTCAGCAGCTCGTGGACCTGCTTGGCATTCTCCAGCACCATCCGCCACCGCGGCTGGACGTAGGGGCCGTCGTTGTAGAGGAAGTAGGCGGTGAGGAGAGGCGAGTGGGTGGCGAGCAGAATCGGGCGATCCCCCGCCTCCGCCAGTCGGTCGCTGAGCCACTGGAGCTGCCCGTCATCGATCACCGAGTCGTAGGCCGCAGGCCCCTCCGGACGGACCGTGGGCTGGATGCTGTCCAGCAGGATCACCTCGTGGTCCCGGTGCCGAAAGGCGCGGTAGGTCGGCCCCTTGAGGACCTTCTCGGAGAACACGCCCTTGCCGTAGCCTGTCCCGCCATCCTTCCGGGCCCAGCCGACCACGTCGTGATTCCCCAGCACCCAGTGGACGGGCATTTCGAGCGGCGCGAAGAGCTCCAGGAGCCGATCGAATGCCGCCGACGCGTCGCCCGGGAGCAGGTTCTGCGCCTCGATCGAGTCCCCGCCGACGATCACGAAGTCGGGTCGGGGATCCAGGCGGTTCAGCCGTCCGATCAGGTCGCGGATCGTGCCTTCGGCCAGCGGGGTCGCCCGCAGGTGGATGTCGGTGAGGAAGGCGATTCGGAATCCGGGCTGGGGCTCGGACTGCCTTAGGCCCAGAGCCGAGGCGG
>JAKRSE010000183.1 GCA_022402505.1 Fimbriimonadaceae bacterium
CTCAAGTGCAGCGGGCGGTTCATGGCGGAATCATCTGGCGACCTGCCGGTGTCTCCCGGTGAGTGGTCGGCCGTGCGTTTGAGGCGACGCGCCTTTCAGCATGAACGCGCCCTGCTGGCCCACCGTTGGGCTCTTTCGCTGGGGGACCGGGCCCGGGCAGGGGAGTTCTTGAACGCGGCCGGCCGGATGGCGGTGGGTCGCGTGGCCAAGGCGAGGGTGGCTGCGGCCCGGCTGATGTTCGCTCTCGGGCGCAGCACGGAGCCGGTTCTCAGCCTGAAGCGGGGCCCCTGGCAGGAGATGGTGAAGATCAACGACTACGACACATTGGTCTCGCCGGAGATGCCGGTCGCGGACCTGCTCATCGACTGATCCCGTTCCGCAGGCGTCCGAGGAGAGCCGTCCCGACCTTGACGAGCACGAACAGAAGGATTCCTCCGACCACCACCCCGCCTCCAACCATCAGGTAGAGCGGCAGGAAGGACCGCTGTCGAGCCTTGGCGGCTTCGTCTGGCGGAAGCTGGAAGTCCGGCGACTCTTCCAGGAAGTGAAACGGCCGGTCGCCCGTGTAATCCTTCCAGAATTCCGGATCCGTATAGGGGTCGGATTCCTGAATCTTCTCCATAAAGTAGGCGTCTCGGGCAGCCGACTCTTCTTCCGCCTTTTCGAGACGCGCCGGATAGGTCTTGTTCATGCCTTCCCGCATCAAGGAGGAGTCGACCTTGATCGCTTCGAGCTGCTTGATCTGGGCGGGCCAGAGGTCTTCTCGAATGCCGGGTCGGCCGGCCTTTTGCAGGTCCAGGAATCGCGCGCAGGCGACGCCTTTGTCCTTCGGATCGGTGCTGAGCACGGCGAGCGTGAGGGCAAGGTCGGGAGACTGCCAGCCATTGCCCAGCATGACGAGGCCGGCGAGGCCGAGCTTGGCATCCACTGGATTCGGATTGCCATACAAGCTGGTTGGAGACCGGTCGGCATTGTCCCTCTCGCGACGTCGCATGAATTCGGCGAGGGTGGTCGTGTCCTCTCGATTCTCGGAGACTTGGATCACCCAGGCCATCAGGTCGCGCTGGGCGAATTCTCGGCCGAAGTGGGCGCCCGGGTTGATCTCGATCGCCCGGTCGATGTGGGACTTGCCCTGCTTCAAGAGATCGAGGTTTTGGAAGCGATCCGGCTTCTTGAGCCAGGCATGAGCCAAGAAGGTCCCCAGGTTCGCGTGGTAGCGGTAGGCGTCGTGATTCTCCTGCCCTTCGAGGTGCGCCTTCTGCCTGATGATCTTGATGGCGGTTTCGCTCTCCCCGAGCCGGTCATGGGCGACGGCCAGGTCGTCGATCTCGTTGAGGCTGAGATTGGGCCGGGCTTCCAGCACGGAGATCCGGGAGCGATAGTACTCCGGTGGAAACCGGAGAAAGTGTCCGGTCATGGCGTCCTGGACGGCCGAACCGTACCCGCGGAAGTATTCCTCCTGCCGCTCGGTGTCCACGTCCCAGATGCAGGCGAGGCAGACGGCCGCGACCAAGCCGACCAGGAACGAAAAGATGACCCGCCGGATGCCCACGTCTGCATGATATCACGGCGTGAGCAAGTCGTGGGCTCGAACACTCGCTGGGCCTGAAAACACAAAGCCCCACCCGCCAGAAGGCAGATGAGGCTTGGTCGATGAAAGCTCGGGTGCCGCGCAGATCCACCAGAGTTGTGGAGGGTCTCCCGGTGGGAGTCCTCGTGCATTACTCTTAAGGAGGTGATCCACCCACACCTTCCGGTACGGGTACCTTGTTACGACTTAGTCCCCCTCCCCCCCCTCACCTTCGGCCGCTCCCTCCTTTCGGTTGGGCCACGGACTTCGGGTGAAGACGAGTCGGGTGACTTGACGGGCGGTGTGTACAAACCCCGGGAACGTATTCAACGCAGTATAGCTGACCTGCGTTTACTAGCGATTCCACCTTCATGCAGTCGAGTTGCAGACTGCAATCTGAACTGAGGGCGTATTTTTGCGATTAGCTCCATCTTGCGATCTTGCTGCGCTCTGTTGCGCCCATTGTAGCATGTGTGAAGCCCCAGGCGTAACCGCCATGCTGACTTGACCTCATCCCCACCTTCCTCCTGCTTACACAGGCGGTCTCTCATGAGTTCCCGGCATGACCCGCTGGCAACATAAGACGAGGGTTGCGCTCGTTGCTGGACTTAACCAAACACCTCACGGCACGAGCTGACGACAGCCATGCAACAGGTGTCTTCGGGTCCCCTTTTGGGGGAGGGCCCACTTTCATGGGCTTGCCCTAGATGTCAAACCTGGGTAAGGTTCTTCGGTTAGTATCGAATTAATCCACATGCTCCACCGCTTGTGCGGGGTCCCGTCAATTCATTTGAGTTTCAACCTTGCGGTCGTACTCCCCAGGCGGGATGCTTAATGCGTTAGCTGCGGCACTGGAGGGGTGGATACCCCCAACGCCTAGCATCCATCGTTTAGGGCGTGGACTACCAGGGTATCTAATCCTGTTTGCTCCCCACGCTTTCG
>JAKRSE010000184.1 GCA_022402505.1 Fimbriimonadaceae bacterium
GACTTCGTAGCCGTTGCAGACGAGGTCGTAGGCAGCTGCCCGGATGCTTCCCGGGTCGGTCTCCAGCTTGTGCATCTCCTCGGGTTTCGGGCTGGTGAACGGATGGTGCATCGGGTCCCACCGCTGCTCCTCTTCCGACCAATCGAGAAGCGGAAAGTCCACAACCCAGCCGAAGCTGAACCGGTCGTTCGGACGGAGGCCGCAGGCGCTGCCAATCACGAGTCGGAGCCGCCCCAGAATGTCGGCAGCCTGCTTCTCCGGCGCGGCGATGAAGCAGAGCAGATCCCCGGCCTCGGCTTCCGAGACGGCGAGCAGGTGTTCCAGCTGCTCGGGCGAAAAGAACTTGGCGAAGGATGACTTGATCCTCGCTCCGCCAGGCAGATCGACGGCGCCTTCCGCGTCTTGGCCTTCGGCGAGGACGGCGAGAGAGGCCATGCCCTTCGCACCGAAGCCCTTTGCCAGCTCCTCCAATTCCGAAACCTGCTTGCGGCTGAGAACCGAGCCTCCGGGACGTCGGACTCCCCGCACTACGGACCCGGACTCGACAGCCGATTTGAACAGGCCGAATTCGCCGGCTGCCGCCCACTCAGTGACATCCCAGATCGGCAGGCCGAAGCGGAGATCCGGCTTGTCCGAGCCGTAGAGCCGAATCGCCTCGTCGTAGGTCAAGGTCCAGAACTCGGCCACCTTCTGCTTCTCCAAGCTGAACTCATCAATGACCCCGTTGAACGTTTCGCGCATCAGGTCCTGAATCAGGCTCTGGATGTCGGCCTGGGTGATGAAGGACATCTCGAGGTCGAGCTGGGTGAATTCCGGCTGGCGGTCGGCCCGTTGCGCCTCGTCGCGGAAGCACTTGGCGATCTGGTAGTACCGCTCGACCCCGCCGACCATCAGAAGCTGTTTGTACTGCTGCGGACTCTGGGGCAGCGCGTAGAACCGTCCGGGCTTCAGCCGATAGGGAACGAGATAGTCACGAGCTCCCTCGGGCGTGGATTTGGTAAAGATTGGGGTCTCAACTTCCATGAATCCCTTCGAATCCAGGAAGTTCCGAATCCGGCGCACCACCGAGGCCCGGATGGCGAACCGACGGTGCATGGCCGGCCGCCGGAGGTCGAGGTACCGATGCTTCAGGCGAAGCTCCTCGTTCACCTTCTTCATGTGGGCCTCATCCGAGATCTGGAAGGGGAGGGCCTTGGACGGGCTCAGAACCTCGAAGGATTCGACCTGAATGTCCACGTCGCCCGTGGCCATCTTCGGATTCCGGTCCTTCTCGTCACGGGCCGTGATGGTCCCCGTCACCGAGAGGCAGAACTCCGGCCGCAGTGCTTCCAAGCCGGGGAGTTTGGCCGGGTCCAGGAAGAGCTGGACGATGCCCGTTCTGTCCCGCAGGTCCGCGAAGAACAGCCCTCCCAGGTCCCGAATTCGGTGCACCCATCCGTTCAGGGTGACGGTCTCGCCTTCCCGGGTGAGGTTCGGCTCGCCGCAGGTGCAGTTCCGTTGGGGAAAGCTCTTCATCGACGGCCCAATATACCGGGCGGCCCGGCCCCTCCCCGTCGCCGTCCTTGGGTCATGATGAATCTTCGGCGCATGCAGACCATCCTCGTCATCGGGAGCGGGCCGATCATCATCGGACAGGCCGCCGAATTCGACTATGCGGGCACTCAGGCCTGCCGGAGCCTGAGGGAGGAGGGATGTCGGGTCGTCCTGATCAATTCCAACCCGGCCACGATCATGACGGACGACGACATGGCCGACGCCGTCTACATCGAGCCCCTGACGCCGGAGTTCTGCGAGAGGGTGATCGCCCGCGAGAAGCCGGACGGACTCCTGCCGACTCTGGGCGGGCAGACGGGCCTGAATCTCGCCTCCAAACTGGCCGAGCTTGGCATTCTTGAGAAATACAATGTCAAGCTTTTGGGCACTCAACTTGAAGCGATCCGGAAGGCCGAGGATCGCGAGCTGTTCCGATCCCTGATGCGGGAGATTCGGGAGCCGGTGCCGGAATCCTGGATCATCGAGACCGATGCTCAGCTGGAGGCGGTGCTGGACCAGGTCCCGTACCCCTGCATCGTGCGCCCGGCCTACACGTTGGGTGGAACCGGCGGAGGCATCGCTCCGGACCGGGATGCGCTCTGGGAGATCGGTCGAAAGGGCCTCAAGCTCTCCATGCGCTCCCAGATCATGGTGGAGCGGAGCCTGCTGGGTTGGAAGGAGGTCGAGTACGAGGTGATGCGAGACTCGAAGGGAACCTGCATCACGGTCTGCAACATGGAGAATCTCGATCCGATGGGGGTCCATACCGGAGACTCCATCGTCGTGGCCCCGAGCCAGACCCTCAGCGATCAGGAGTACCACATGCTCCGCACCGCCAGCCTCAAGATCATCTCCTCGCTGGGGATCGAAGGCGGGTGCAACGTGCAGCTTGCGGTGAACCCGGACAGCTTCGACTATTACGTGATCGAGGTCAATCCGCGGGTGTCCAGGAGCTCGGCTCTCG
>JAKRSE010000185.1 GCA_022402505.1 Fimbriimonadaceae bacterium
CTCCAAGCACGTCGAGGTCCTGGAGGCCGCGGCGTTGGTCCAGACCGAGAAGAGGGGGAGGTCGCGTTGGTGCCGGCTTCGCCCGGAGGGGTTCCAGACGGCCGAATCCTGGCTCGCCGAGGCCAGGAGCTTCTGGCCAGGCGCCTTGAGGAGCCTCCATCAGCATCTGGAGGAGTCGGAGCCCCGATGACCGAGTTCTCGATCCTTGACCTCTCGACGGACGACTCGACTCTGGTCCTCTCGGCCCGCTACCCCTTTCCACCCGAGCGGGCCTTTCGAGCCTGGCTGGATCCCGCTGCCCTGCAGGCCTGGCTCCGCCCCGACCCGGACTGCCGGACGACGATGCTGACCTTCGACCCCCGAGTCGGCGGCGAGTTCTCGTTCCGCATGACCTGGAGCGATTCGTCCACCGGCTGGTCGGGCCGCTTCATCCGGATCGACCCTCCGCACCGCCTGGAGATGACCTGGACCTGGGATCCGGAGGACGATGTCCCCTACCCCGAGACCCTGTTGACCGTCGAGATCGAGCCGGACGGAGAGGGCTCCCGCCTGACCCTGACCCATTCCCGACTCCGGTCTCCCGAGAGCCGCGATGCCCACGGCGAAGGCTGGACCGGGTCGCTGACCAAACTTCATTCCCTGCTGAACACCCCATGAACGAAAACCACGCCGCCGCCATCGCCCGCTTTCGGGCGCAGATGGGCTATGCCCATGCCCGCATGATCGCCACCTTTTCGGCCGTTCCCGAAGATCGGATCGACTGGTCTCCCTCTCCCACCGCCAAATCGGCCCTGGCGATCGGCTCCCACTGCGTCGATGCGAACCGGGCGATCATCGAGGGGATTCGCGGCGGCGAGATGCCCGAGGGGCCGAACTGGAGCTTCAGGCTCCCGGACAAACAGGCGGTCTTGGACGGGCTCGCCGAGACGTTCGCCGCCTACAACGAGGCCCTGGACCACGCGACCCCCGAGCTGTGGGCCGAGGTGACGGAGACGCCCGGTGGGCCCTCGACGCGAGGCGAGCTGGCCGATTTCCTCGGCTGGCACCTGGCCGAACACGCCGGGCAGATCGAGTATCTGCAGACCTGCTGGGACGACCAAGAATCCCACTACCCGGAGGGCTGAAGAGTCAATGTCTCCCAAGACCACGGTCTGCCTCTGGTACGACGGCGAGGCGGAAGCCGCCGCGCGGTTCTACGCCGCCACCTTTCCGGACACGACGATCGGCGAGATCGTCCGCGCTCCGGCCGACAATCCGTCCACCCGAGAGGGCGATGTGATCGTTGTCCACTTCACCCTGATGGGCATCCCCTGCATCGGCCTGAATGGCGGTTCGGCCTTCCGCCACTCCGAAGCCGTCTCGTTCCAGGTCCGAACCGACAGCCAAGAGGAGACCGACCGGCTCTGGGACGCCATCGTGGGCAACGGCGGTGCGGAGAGCCGGTGCGGCTGGTGTCGGGATCGGTGGGGACTCTCCTGGCAGATCACCCCGTCAGCCCTCACCGAAGCCGTCTCGGACCCCGACCCCGAGGCCGCCCGCCGATCCTTCGAGGCGATGATGACGATGACGAAGATCGACATTGCAGCGATCGAGGCGGCGCGAAGAGGGGGCTAGAGCGACGATGTATTCGCTGCTCACATCGGCCCGACCTCCAGGCCCAGCGAGGGTCGATGTGGGCAGTGCATGCATCTGAGTCCAACTCCACTGACCTGCAGAATCTCCTTCGGAGTTTTTCCCGGACGTAGTCCAGGCCAGGCGACGGGCTAGAATCCTGCCCATGCATCGAAAGAGGGCGGCGATGATCGGCGGCGGCAACATGGGCACGGCTCTCCTGCTCGGCCTGATCCGGAGCGGCTGGGCGACCGACTCCCTGCTCGTCATCGAGCCCCTGGAGGAACGTCGCCGCGAGCTTGAGGACGGCCACGGCATCCCCACGCTTGCGGCCGCAGGCGAAGAGCTGGCCGAATTCCCGGTCGTCGTCTGGGCCGTCAAGCCGCAGAGTTTCCGCGAAGCGGCCGAGCCCTGTGCCGGCCTCGTCGGCCGGGCGCTCCATCTCAGCGTCATGGCCGGAATCCGTTGCGCCGACCTGGCCCGAGCGGCCGGAACGAGCAGGATCATCCGCTCCATGCCGAACACCCCGGCTCTGATCGGAGCGGGAGTCGCCGGCGTCTATGCCGACCCCAGCGTCACCGACGAGGAGAGGCTGAGCGCCGAAGGCATCCTCACTCCGACCGGCCAGGTGGTCTGGGTGGACCGGGAGGAGGACCTGGACGCCGTCACCGCCCTCAGCGGCAGCGGCCCTGCCTATGTCTTCTACTTCATGGAGGCGATGCTGGAGGCGGCCGCCGAGATGGGCCTCCCGCCGGCCGAATCGAAGCGCCTCGTGATGGCGACCTTCCGGGGCGCGGCGGCTCTGGCGGACCAATCCGGCGAGGAGCCCCAGGTTCTCCGAGCCAAGGTGACGAGCAAGGGGGGCACCACCCATGCCGCCTGCAC
>JAKRSE010000186.1 GCA_022402505.1 Fimbriimonadaceae bacterium
GCTCGCCCGATTGGTGGACCTGTGGGCAGACCACCAGACTCCCGTGCCCGCCCCAGCGGACGCCGAGACGGAAGTACCGCAGCGCCTCCACGAACCGGTGGACCGCCTCCTTCTCCTGAACTGCCGGGAAGAAGGAGAAAAGGCCCGTCGTTCCGGCCATCTGCCGGTCGCGAAGCTCGGCCTGGGGGAAGTCCGGATCACCGACGTGCCGAAGCTCGCCGCACCAGGGCTGCCGCTTCAGCCACCCGGCGACCTCGTCGGCGGTCCGCCCCACCGCCTCCAGCCTCAGGGGAAGAGTGCGCAGGGCGCGCAGAATCTGCCAGGCGCCGAACGGGTGGATGATGCCGCCAAGCAGGGGCAGTTCCCAGCGCATCACGGACTCCATGAGTTCTCGCCGACCGCTCAGCGTCCCGGCCACGAGGTCGCTGTGCCCGCCGAGGTACTTGCTGGCGCTGGCCGCCGTCAGGTCGATCCCCAGGTCCAGCGGACGCTGGAGGTAGGGGCCGGCATAGGTGTTGTCGATCATGGTCCGAATCCCTCGGGGCCGGGCGATTTCGGCGACCGCCGCCAGGTCCTGCAGCCGCATCACCATGCTGGAGGGAGATTCGAGATAGATCAGGGAGGTTTCGGGTCGGATCGCGGCTTCGATCTCGGCGGGATCGTCACCGACCACCGAAGTCGAAGTCACGCCGTACCTGGGCAGCCGGTCGGCGATCAGCTCGCGGGCCGGGCCGTAGGCGGTCTCGACGTAGACGACATGCCCTCCGGCCTGCACCGAACTGAGGATCCCTGCCGAAATCCCCGCCATTCCGCTCCCAAAGATCAGGGTCCGCTCGGCATGCTCCAGGGCCGCGATCTTTTCGGCCGCGAGAGCGACGGTGGGGTTTCCGATTCGGCTGTAGAGCGGCCGGTCCGTATCCAGGCGGTAGGCGTCGGTGAAGGCCGCGACCGAGTCGAACCGAAAAGTCGAGGTCATGCAGAGGCCCGGAGCCGCTGCCCCGTGGGGGGTGTCCGCCTCGCCCAGGTGCTGAAGCAGGGTGTGGAGGTGCGGCTCGCCATCGGGCGGGAGGGACATAAGGCCGAGTTTATCCCGCAGCCGGCCCGCAACACCGGCAACCCGACGGTGAAAATCTCCGGCCGGATGCCCTAATTCCGGTATGGCCCGGCGGCCAAGACGGTCATAATGATGGGTCGCTCATGGCTTCCGGCAACACCATTTTCCCCGATCCGGACAAACTCAATCACATGGAGTATGGCAAGTTCGTCCTGACGAATCTTGCCGCTCGGCGAGCCAAGCAGCTCCGAGGCGGAGCTCCGCCGCTGGTCCGGATCGCCAGCAGTCACCCCCTCTCGATCGCTCTTGCCGAGATCAACGAAGGCAAGATTCGCCCGATCCTCGGCGGACAGGAAGTCATCGGAGTGGACATCGACGAGTACGCGAGCCTGGACGCGAACCTCGATCCGGAAGGCTTCCTCCTTCCCTCGATCGACGATGAAGACGCGGTCGACGTCTCCCACCTCAGCGACCTTGACGACTCGGACTTCGAAACCCTCGATTCCGACGACGAAGAGGACGAGGATGATGACAGCCGAAGCATCACCGACCTCCTCGACGATGAGGACGAGGAAGAGGATGATGAGGTTGAGGAAGAGGCCGACGACGTGGATTCGACTGAGGACGAATTGACCACCGACGACGAAAGCATGTCGTTGGATGATCTGCAGGCCGAAGAAGAAGACGAAGACGAGGACGACGACTGATCCGTCATGCCCGGCCGCGATCCCTACGAGGTTCTCGGGGTCTCGCGCACGGCGGATGCGGATGAGATCAAGTCGGCATACCGCAAACTCGCCCGCAAGCATCACCCCGACGTCAATCCAAACGATCCTGAAGCCGAAGAACGGTTCAAGGAGATCAGCGAAGCCTATTCCATCCTGAGCGACCAGGAGAAGCGGGCCCGCTTCGACCGCTTCGGCGTCACCGAAGACCAGCCCTCCGGCCCCGGCGGACCGGGAGGAGGATTCTTCGGCGGAGACGTCTCCGACATCTTCGAGGCCTTCTTCGGCGGCGCGGCCACCGGTCGGAGCCGCAGGCCCGGAGTTCGAGACGGGGAAGACATTCGCGCCGATGTCGCCATCAGCCTGAAGGA
The DNA here is from genome assembly GCA_022402505.1 of Fimbriimonadaceae bacterium. Taxonomy (GTDB): domain Bacteria; phylum Armatimonadota; class Fimbriimonadia; order Fimbriimonadales; family Fimbriimonadaceae; genus JAKRSE01. Next base: position 2,151 of record JAKRSE010000186.1, read on the forward strand.
CGTGCTGACCGGCCGGGAGCATCGCATCGAATACCGCCGGCCCATTCGGTGCCGCACCTGCAATGCGACCGGCGCAAAGCCCGGCACCTCGCCCAGCCGCTGCACGGTCTGCAACGGAACCGGCCAGGTCCGCCGCATCCAGCAGACCTTCATCGGAAGCGTCCAGACCACCACCCCCTGCACCGCCTGCCAGGGAACGGGCGAGAGGATCGAGGATCCCTGCCCGACCTGTCGCGGACGGAAGATCGAGATCGTGGACGAGTCGGTCACACTCACCATCCCCCCCGGAGTGGACCACGGCCAGGCCCTGCGAGCCGAGGGCCGAGATCGGAAGAGCACA
>JAKRSE010000187.1 GCA_022402505.1 Fimbriimonadaceae bacterium
GATGGTCGATCTGGCGGCGGTGATTCTGGCGGAATCGGCCCTGAGTTTCCTGGGGATCGGAGTGAAGGCGCCCGCGCCGAGCTGGGGGAGCATGATCAACACGGCCCGGCAGTTCATGGTCAGCGAACCGCTGCAGCTGCTTTGGCCCTGCCTTCTGCTTTCGGCGACGATCTTCGCGTTGAACTTCGTCGGCGACGGCCTCAGGGCGTTGACTGATCCGGCGCGGACCTGACGACGGGCTTCCGCATCTGCAGGACGACCTTCCCCACCATCCCCGCGCCGGCCAGCAGGGCGAGGGCGACGACGCCCTGTCGGGCATAGGGGATGTTGCCCGCCAGGTAGCCGAGGAGCAGCATCGGACCGGCCCAGAGCCCGACTCCGATCAGGGATGTCCAGGCGAAGAGGCCGAGCGGCATCTTGGCCGAACCCGCCACCAGGGGCAGAAAGGTCCGCAGAAACGGCAGCGAGGGCGAGAGGATGGCGGCTCCCTTGCCGTGCCGGTCGAAGAACTCGCGGGTCTTGGCCAGCCTCTCTCGGGAGAGGAGTCCACGGTCTCGGGCGAAGAGCTTGGGGCCGAGCCACGCGCCGATGGCGTAGTGGCAGAATCCCCCGGCCCATCCTCCCAGCCATGCGGCGGCGAGGCAGACGTCGATTCGGACGTGCGAGGCTTCCGTCCGGGCGATGACGCCGGTCATGAACATGAGGGTGCTCCCCGGCACCAGCGGCCCGACGATCAGGCCGGTCTGACAGAAGCCGATGAGGAAGAGGGCTGCGTAGAGCCAGACTCCCCCGTTGTGGATGAGCCCGACGAACGATTCGTCGAGCCGCTGGATCAACTCCGGGAGAGACATCCTCTCATCCAACGCCTCGGAACCGGCCGACGTCCGCCGAACCGGGTCACTCGGACTTCGGCTTCAGGACCAGGACGTTGTGCTCTTCGCGGAGCACCTGGTGCATGGTCGTGCTTCCCAGGATCAGCCGTTCCAGCCAGCCATGCCCGCCTGCACCCATCACCAGCAAATCGGCATCGTGCTCGGCCATCGCAGCGTGGATCACGCTGTTGGGGTCTCCCTCAAAGACCTCCACCGTGATCGTTTCGGCCAGTCCCTGAAGCTCGGCGGCCAGGGATTCGCATTGTCGCTCCAACCCCCTGGCCTGTTCCTGAGCCGCCTCTGGGGGGTGCCGCTCGCCGTTCTCCAGGTTCCAGACTCCGTAGCCGGCCACGATGTGGAGAGTGCCGATGCCCTGAGGCCGAAGCCTCTTGAGCTCCAGGAGGCAGTCTCGGCTGCGACCGGAGCCGTCGAAGGCGATCACGGCCGACAGCTTTGGATTGGCGGGCGGATGCTTGCCGACCAGAAAGCTGCAGGGAGCATTCTCGCAGAGCCCCTTAGGCACCGATCCCAGGAAGAGGCCGGCGAGCCAGCCCTTGCGCGACGCTCCGACCACGGCAAGATCGGCGGACGACTCCTCGCACCGCCTCCTGAGCAGGTGGAGCGCGTCGCCGGTCTCGAGATGCCGGGTGACCTGACCGCCCAGCCCCGCTGCAACTTCATCCTGACGCCTGCGGGCCGCCTGCTCCTGCATCTGGTGCAGCTCCATGACCGGGTGAGTGGGGCCGAGGCCGTGGACATCGGCAAGAATGGGCTCAATCGCCGTGACGAGTTCCGCCTTCAGATCCTGAAGGGCCAGACGTTGAAGAAGCTCGACGGCGGACTGGTGAGTCTCGGTGACATCGACTCCGATGACGGCCAGGGACATGCCTCCATCCTGACACGTCCGGCAAGTCACCCGCCCGTTCGGGGCACAATCGGGTGCGATGTCTCAGCCGGTGGTGATCGTGGGCGGCGGCTTGGCCGGCCTTGTCTGTGCGAGGCGGCTGCACCGCGCCGGTCGGCCCGTCGTTCTGCTGGAGGCTCAGGATCGGGTCGGGGGGCGACTGAAGACGGACGTTGTGGACGGCTTTCGCTGCGATCGGGGTTTCCAGGTCTTCTTCACGGCCTACCCCAACGCAGCCGACGAGCTGAACATGGCGGCTCTCCGGCTCCAGGAGTTCGTCCCCGGAGGCCGAATCTGCGGCGCCGGACGCCGGACCGACCTGCGGCAGGACGATTGGATCGCTTCGGCTCTCTGCCCCGCGGTCAGCCTCTCCGACAAGCTCCGAACCCTGGCCCTGAACCGCGACCTGGCGGGCATGACCCACGAGGAGATTTGGTCCGGCGATGAGATGCCGGCGAAGGCGGAGCTTCAGGCACGGGGCTTCAGCGACCGATGGTTCCGGAACTTCGCCGAGCCGTTCTTCGGCGGGATCTTTCTGGACCGAAGCCTGGAGGTTTCCGCCCGCATGTTTCGCTTCGTCTGGAAGATGCTCAATGAGGGTCGGATCGGCGTGCCGGAGCTGGGGATGGAGGAGATTCCCCGGCAGAGCGCCCAGGACCTGCCGACGGGCACGATTCGGACCGGCTG
>JAKRSE010000188.1 GCA_022402505.1 Fimbriimonadaceae bacterium
CGCGTGAGCTGGCAGGCCTCCGGAGCCTCAGCTCTTGGCCGGACAGCCGAGAACCCCGTCCAGCGTCCGGAGCAGACGAGCCTGCTCCTCCGGCGGCCGGACGGCGATCCGGATCGTGCCTGAAGAAAGACTCGGAGCCGTCGCGGCTGCGTCGCGAACGTAGACCCCGAGTTCGGCCAGCTTCGGGACGACCTCGGCGTTGACCCAGGGTGACGGCAGCTCCCAAAGCACCCAGTTGGCGCAGTCGGCCAGAACGCGACCGGAGAAGCGCTCCAGCGCTCGAACCAGGCCCCGACGAATCTCGGTCGTCTCAAGGCGTCGTGCCTGGAACCAGTCGGAATGATCCCAGATCCGGCACCCCAGCCATTGAGCGACGCCGGAGACCGACCATGGAGGAATCTCAGAGCTCAGATCCTCCCGCAGCCGGTCGGGCAAAACGGCATAGGCCAGCCTGGCTCCGGAGAGTCCATAGGCCTTGCTGAGGCTCTTGATGACGACGAGCCGTTCGCAACCGGCCACGGCTCCCTCCATCGACTCGAGATCCGTGTAGTCGATGTAGGCCTCATCGACCAGCAGGGTCGTGCTTTCGGGAACAGCCTCCAGGAGTCCTGCCGGATCGATCCTCGTTCCGGTCGGATTGTTCGGTCGAACAAGAACCGCGACGGCCGGGCGGTTGACCTGGAGGTGTTTGAGCCATTCTTCTGCAGACCAGGCGAACCCGTCCTCGCTGAACAGACGGCAGGCCTCCACCCTCGCCCCGACCAGTTCTCCGACGTGGCGGTACTCGGAATAGGTCGGTTCAAGAACAAGCATCGAGTCTCCCGGGCCGACCAGCCGGCGCAACAGCAGATGGATCAGCCGGGAGGACCCGTCCGCCGCGAGGACGCTCCCTGCCGGCAGGCCCCGATGTTCGGCAATCACGGTTTCAAGGCCTTCCGAGTGAGTGGGAGGCGAAACACGGAGCAGGAAGGGAAGCTCTTCGGCGAGGCCGGCCAGCAACGGTTCCGGAAGGCCGAACCAGGCATCCAGCACGTCGGCGGCCACCGTCTCCGGCCTCGCAGTCCTGAAGGACGGGTCCAGCCGATTCCAAAAAGCTCCCCCGTGGATGGCCCTCAGCATGTTTTCTCCGCCTGGGACGCTCCGCTGAGCCCGGCAGGCCGTGATGCTTCCAACGCGCGGCCCGGTACCCGCGATCCCAATAAGTTGAACGGAGACCGTCTGCTTCCGGTTTCGACAACGGTTCCCGCCTCTCGTCGGGCCCGGTGAACGCGTGAGCCGCCAGGCGAACCCGTGAATCGGGCCGGCGGGCAGAGCCTCACTCCGGCAGCGTGATTCGGAACGCCACCGTCAGCGGACGCGCCGTCAGCTGCCATTCGGGAGGGAGGTCCGGACCGCAGCTGCCGCTCCCGACCCCGGACTGGCCCCCATTCAGGCTCAAATGCAGCCGGCCGGATCGCGTCAGCTCGTGCCGATGGGTCGCTTCGTCCAGGTCGCGATCCGTCCAGGGGCGGAGCGTCCAGGAGAGGGGCGACAGGGCCTCGATCCGGAACTTCGGGCCGACCCCGGAAAGCTCCAGCCAGGAGAGATCCTCTCGGTTTCCGTTTTCCTGCGGGCGGACGTTGGGAGCCTGGAGTCCATCGACCGAGGAGGACCACCGTGCCCGGCGAACCCCGGCCCGCATGTCGGGGTAGCTCTCGCCCGGCCCGCTTCCGTACCAATCGACCCGATCCCAGTCGTCGGGAAGCTCCAGGTCGAGCCCGAACCTCCCCCAGGAGAAGGGCCACTCGCCGACGGGGACTCCGAGGGCTGCGACCTCCAGTCCCGCCGCCGTCAGACTCAGCCGAGTCGTGAGCAGAACTCCGTAGGCTCGGGCGACCGGGGCCCACCGCACCTCCGACCACAGCTCCAGGGATTCGTCCGTCCGACGCTCGCCCGACGACACCACCCGGGAGACGAGTCGGTCCAATGCCGTTTCCCGCCAGCTCCGTCCGAGGCTGAGGCCCCATGCCGGTTCGTCGTTGTCGGTGGGAGCGCGGTAGAGGCCGAGCCGAGGTCCGGCCTCCAACACCGGGGCTCCGTTCAAGTCCAGACGGCGGAGGCCGGTCCCGCCGGGTCCCAACTCCGCCCGCCAGGGGCCGAACTCGGCGACGCGGGTCGAAGGCTCGGCGAGGTCCGCGGGAGCGGTCACCAGAACCGTCGGCCATGCGGCCGCCTCAGACGTTCGGCCGTGAATCTCGTGGCCGGCTTCGGCCCAGGCGGTCGGCTGCCGGAGCACCAGGATGGCCTCCAGATCGAGCGGCCCGGACGGGAGGTCGATCCGAACCTCGCCGTCGGCCTGAGGTCCGATCGCCGGCAGGTCGGCCCGGCCCGAGGCGACCTCGAGGCCGCCGCTCCAGGCGCGCCACCGGAGCTCAAGGTCCGAGACATCGGCGAAGAACCGGCGGTTGATGATCCGAACCCTCC
>JAKRSE010000189.1 GCA_022402505.1 Fimbriimonadaceae bacterium
GGTGGCGGCGGCGTGCCTGCTCACGGGCGACCCGACCCGCACGCTGCAGGGGGCGCAGATCGCGGCCGGACTGCGGGCCGAAGCGGCACGGCAGGATCATCGCAAAGCCCAGGGATTCTCTCCCGGCCCCGACGGCCCACCGGCGGACCTCACGCTGGAGGCTCTCTTCGGCCGGACAATGCCTACCCAGGGTTGGACCAGGCTCCTCGGCTCGCCGCTGTGGCAGCTTGCCGGGCCGCCGATCTGGGTCGAGCAGGATGAGCAGGGCTGGCTCCTCAGCTTCCTCGCCACGGAGACGAGACCTGTGGACCTCAGGCTGCACTCCTGGCAGGTCTACCGGCTCGAGCCCGGACCCGGAATCGGCCAGACGGTCGAATTGCCGACGTCTGAAGAGCAGGTTCGAGGCCACCGGCTCGTCCCGACCAGAACCGGGCTGGTGCAGGCCAGGATCAGGTTCCAGGCTCCGGCGACTCGGTTCCCGCGGACTGTGCCAGGTCTTCGTTGAAGTGGAGTCCGACGTTGGTCCGCCTTGCGATGGCGCCGGCCGCGACCGACTCAGCGGCGGCGAGCAGGTTCCAGGCTTCGAAGGAGTAGGGGCTGAAGCCGGATTTGGGGGCCGCCTCCATCTCGCGTCTGAGCTTGGCCATGCCCGCCTGGGCCTCACGCAGCCCGGCATCGGTCCGGAAGATGCCGCAGTGGGCGTTCATCAGCCGCTGGAGGGCATGGCGACGGCGGATCGCTTCCGGCTCGGGCAGGCATTCGGGCTCGGGAGCCGCCACTCCGGCCTCGGCATCCGGCGCCGGTTCGTCCTTTGAAGCGCGGGCGGCGGCCTTGGCAAAGACCATCGCCTCCAGCAGAGAGTTGCTCGCGAGGCGATTGGCCCCGTGGACGCCCGTCGAAGCGACTTCGCCGGCGGCATAGAGGCCGGGCATTTCCGTTCGTCCGTCGAGGTCGGTCACGATGCCCCCGCAGGAGTAGTGCTGGGCCGGGACGACCGGAATCCAGGTCTTCTCCATCTCGATCCCCAGCTCGCGGAGCCGATCCCAGATCATCGGAAACTCGTGGTGGAGCCGCTCGGCCGGCAGGTGGGTCGCGTCCAGGTAGACGCACCACGTCTTGAGTCGGTGCAGCTCTCGGCCGATGCTCCGGGCGACGATGTCGCGGGGGGCCAGCTCCCGTCGCTCATCGTAGTCGTACATGAACCGGCGTCCTTCATGGTTTCTCAGCGTGGCTCCGGCACCCCGGACCGCCTCGGTGATCAGGAACCCTCCGGATTGTTCGTGACTCAGAACGGTCGGGTGGAACTGCATGAATTCCATGTCCGCCACGGTGAGCCCAACTCTGAGCGCCAGGCCGAGTCCGTCCCCGGTGGCGACCCTCGGGTTGGTCGTGTGTCCGTAGATTTTTCCGCAGCCGCCGGTGGCGAGCATCGTGGCCCGGGCGACGAACTCCCGTGGGCCAAGATCGTTGATCCGGGCGCTCACACCCACGCAACGGCCTGAATCGATCACCAGGGACGTGACGAAGGCATGCTCGTAAACGGTGATTCGCGGATGGGCGGCGACGGCGGCTGCCAGAGCCCTTTCGACCTCCCACCCGGTCCGATCCTGGTGGTGGACGATCCGGGCCCGGCTGTGACCGCCCTCGCGGCCGAGGTCGAGGTCCTTCAGGTCGTTGAAGTCGAATCGGACTCCGAGGCTCTGCAGCCATCGGATGCAGTCTGGGGCCGCCTGCACCAGGGCCCGAACCGCCTCCGGTCGGCAGAGTCCGGCGCCGGCGGTCAGGGTGTCCTGCTCGTGCAGCTACCAGCTGTCGGCCTCACCGATCGCGGCGGCGATCCCTCCTTGAGCCCAGCCCGTGTTGCTGTCGGTGACCCCCGCCTTGGTGAGGATCGTCACGCTGCCGGATTCGGCGGCTTGCAGGGCATAGGTCAGCCCGGCCAGTCCGCTCCCAACGACCAGGAAATCGGTGTGCGTGCGCCCGCGTGCCAAGATCCCCCAGGATATCCGAACGGGAGCCTTGGTCAGGCGGTTCGGCGGACCATGGAGAGGCTCTCCTGGCGCAGCTTTCGGGCGATGGCCTGCACGTCCTGTCCCGCCCAGCCCTGGGGCGAGGTGAGCACGAAGGGCATCCGCCGCCGGAGGGCCGCCGAAGCCTGGAAGTCCTGCCTTACGGTACCGAGCCACTCCAGGTCCATCTTCAGGAAGGACTTGGTGATGTTCTGGAGCGCGGAGAACACGGCCTCGCCCTCTCGCTCGCCCGTGGTCTGGTTCACCAGAACGCGGATTCGCGGCGAATCCACCCGCCGCTTGGCGGTCTTGATCGTGGCGTAGGCGTCGGTCACGGCCGTGGGGTCGGGCGTGGTGACCAGAATGATCTCCTGGGCCAGCGTCAAAAAGTTGACGACCCGGTTGTCCAGTCCGGCAGCCGTATCGAAGATGAGGAAGTCGGTGTCGCT
>JAKRSE010000190.1 GCA_022402505.1 Fimbriimonadaceae bacterium
ATGACCGACGGCAGCGACGGTGCGAACCTGCTGATCACCGGCGAAGTCGTCCGCATCCAGATCAAGGATGGCGAGCGGATTCTCGGCGTTCGGGAAGCCAACGGCGGGATCGTGGACATCCGGCCGGAGAACATCCAGGAGATCTCATGAGCCTGCCGATTCAGAATCCCGCCCTGCGGGGCCTTGGCCAGATCGGGCCGGCGGTTGGTTCTCCTCAGAACCGGCCCGTGGACCGGGCTGCCGGAACCGACTTCAACGCCCTGCTCGCCGACCGACTCAAGGTCAGCGGCCACGCTCAGACCCGGTTGGAGAGCCGCGAGATCCAGATGGACGCGGCCCGCTGGCAGAGGGTCATGGAGGGCGTGGATCGGGCCGCCGCCAAGGGGGCTCAAGAGTCCCTGGTCATGGTGGACGACATCGCCCTGGTGGTGAGCGTCAAGAACCGGACCGTCATCACCGCCGTCGATCAAGACTCCCTGAAGGACCAGGTCTTCACCAAGATCGACTCCGCCGTCATCGTCTGACGCCGCCCGCGTCCCCGACCTCCTCCTGCCGAATCGCAGACCCGCCGGCCCCGAAAGGGAAGCGGACCGGACCCCCGAATGGGGAACGGACCCAGGCGAAACGGCTCCGACCTTCTGAAGATCAACACTCAGCAAGAAACCAGAAAGGAACCAAGAAAGCCATGCTCCAAGCCATGCTCGCCAGCGTCGCCTCCGTGAAGGCCCAGCAGACCCGGATGAACGTCATCGGGAACAACCTGGCCAACGTGAACACGACCGCCTACAAGGGAAGCCGCGTCACCTTCCAGGAAATGATGAGCCAGACGATGCGGGGCGCCAGCCGTCCGAGCGACGATCGCGGCGGCCTGAACCCGATGCAGTACGGCCTCGGCGTTCTGGTCAGCGGCGTCAGCGTCAGCCACGAACAGGGAAGCCTCCAGGCCACCAATCGTCCGACCGACCTCGCCATTCAGGGCAACGGCTTCTTCGTCGTCAGCGACGGCGACCGCCTGCAGTACACCCGCGACGGCGCCTTCGCCCTCGATGCGAACGGCGACCTGGTCCACACCGCCACCGGCAACCGGATGACGGGCTGGACCGCCAACCCGGTGACCGACGAGATCGACACCGAAGCTCCTATCAATTTCGACAGCAAGATCAACATTCCGGTCGGTCTGCGGACCGCCGTCCAGGCGACGACCACCATCGAATGGGGCGGAAACCTGGACAGCCGAAGCCCGATCGGCAACACCACCCGAGCCGTCGTGCGAATCTACGACAGCCTCGGCGCTCAGCACGATCTCACCCTGAACCTGACCAAGACCGCCGAAGACACCTGGGATTGGACCGTCGCCACCGGCTCGACCGCGACCGTGACGGGCAACGGCACCTTCACCTTCGATCCGACGAACGGCTCGATTGCGACGGGCGGGCTCGGATCGATCACGGTGGACCCGAACGGCGGAGTGCCTCCGTTCACGTCCTCGGTCAGCTTCGAAAAGGTGAGCCAGGTGGCGAGCGACACCCAGGTGATCGCCGCGAGCCAGAACGGCTTCCCGCCCGGATCGCTGAGCGGCTTCTCGATCAGCACCCAGGGCTTGATCACCGGCATCTACACGAACGGTCTGACCCGCAGCCTCGCTCAGGTCGCCATCGCCAACTTCACCAATCCGGGAGGCCTGGAGCGGCAGGGCAGCAACCTCTTCCGCGACACCGACAACTCGGGGACTCCGGTGATCGGGACGGCGGGTGCGGGCGGCCGCGGCCTGGTGAGCAGCGGCTTCCTGGAGCAGTCGAACGTGGACATCGGCCAGGAGTTCAGCGACCTGATCATCACCCAGCGCGGCTTCCAGGCCAACACCCGGGTCGTGACGACGGTGGATGAGATGCTCCAGGACCTGATCAACATGAAGCGTTGATGACGCCTTGACCCCGTGACGCCGGGGTTCCTTTCGCCACCCACACCGCCAGGGGCCGGACTCGTCCGGCCCCGTTTTCTTGACAGTCGGGGGTCAGGGCCCGCTCAGAATCTCTTCAGCCCGTGTCAGCATTTCCGGAGAGTCCAGCATGTCGGCGAAGCCGCCTATCACAGAACGGATCCGAACGAGATCGAGATCCGGGTGCAGTTGGACCAGCCTTCGAGCATCCTCGAGATCTCTGGGACGGGAGGCGATGAGTTTGAGGATGATCAAGTCCTCGGCGGTGGCGACTCTCAGCTGGGCGTTCGCCTGGATGGATTCCAGGGTCGCGTTTTCGACGACCTGGTGTTCGACGGGCAAGAGTCCAAGCGTCACGTCCACTTCGGTTCCATCGGGAGCTTGGAGGAGAAGAACTCGGTGCCTGCGGGCAAACTGAACGGCATCTGGGATGCGAGTGGTCAGACCGTGGCTCCCGGCCTGCTCAACGATATATTCCAATTTGTCGTCCGCATCCAGCAGCACCAAGTCGATGTC
>JAKRSE010000191.1 GCA_022402505.1 Fimbriimonadaceae bacterium
GGGCCGGGCCGGGAGCGAGGCCTGCGGCGGCGTCATCAGGAACCGCTCCGAGGGGGCCGGCATCGCCGCCGCCAGCATCCATGCTGAAACCATGTCTCATTCTGGCACGAGCACCTGACCGGTCGGTCAAAAGCCTGGCAGGGCCCCCTCCGCCCAAGGTATATCGGAGGTTCCATGGCCGAGGCCGAAGCCGAGACTCCCAAGCCGGTCGCCGACAAGGCGCGCAACCGAGAAATCACCCGGCGGGTCATCGAGCTCTTCAAGCCGTACAAGGTCCAGGTTCTTCAGACCCTAGGGGCGGTGATGCTGGGGGTTGTCCTCGGCCTGGCCCCGCCTCTGCTCCTGCAGAAGATCATCGACGACGGACTCATCGCCGGCGATCTGGGCCTCATCGTCAACCTCTCCATCTGGACCGTCGTCCTGACCCTGGCGGGAGCCGGAGTGACCCTCCTTTACGGCTGGCTGAGCGTGGTCATGGGCCAGGCGATCATGTGCGATCTGAGGCTGAAGCTCCTGCTCCACCTGCAGAAGATGTCGCTCCGGTTCTTCTCCAGCACCCGCACGGGCGAAGTCCAGACGCGCATGATCAGCGATGTCCAGGGGGTCCAGCAGGTCCTCAGCAACACCCTGGTCGATGCGGTCTCCAATGCCGCCATCGTCATCAGCAGCCTGGTGGTGATGTTCTACATGGACTGGCGGCTGACCGTGCTGAGCATCGCGATGGTGCCGATCTTCGCCGTGATCGGCGCGTGGGTGGGGAGCTTCGCCCGAAACGTGCGCAAGGGGGTGCAGGAACAGACCGACGAGGTCAACTCCATGATTCAGGAGACCCTGAGCGTCAGCGGAATCCTCCTCACCAAGACCACCGGCCGGCTGGACGTGGTGAGCACCAAGTTCGACCGCGAAAACCGGAAGCTGGCGGGCTGGCAGGTGAAGGTCCAGCTGATCCAGTACCTCTTCTTCGGGATGATCCGGATGATCACCTCGCTGGCCCCGGCCTTCGTCTACCTTCTGGCCGGCTGGCTGATCGTCGGCCAGGGCGACCGGAGCCTGACGGTCGGCGAGATCGTGGCCTTCACCGGCCTCCAGATTCGGATGTTCTTCCCGATCACCGCGCTGCTCTCTCTGCAGGTGGAGCTGCTCTCCAGCTACGCCCTCTTCGATCGCCTGTTCCAGTACCTCGACCTTCCGCCGGACGTGAGGCAGTCCGAAAATGCCGTGCCGTTGAAGATCGAAGAGGTCCGCGGACGGGTGGAGTTCCAGAACGTCAAGTTCCGATACGACGACGAGACCGAGGACTGGACGATCAACGGAGTCAGCTTCACGGCCGAGCCGGGACAGCTGGTGGCACTGGTCGGGCCGAGCGGCGCCGGGAAGACCACTCTCACCTACCTGATCCCCAGGCTCTACGACGCCCAGGAGGGCTCGATCCGAATCGACGGTCAGGACACCAAGGACCTGACTCTGGACAGCCTGGCGTTGGCCGTCGGCGCGGTCACCCAGGAGACCTATCTGCTCCACGCCTCGGTCCGCGACAACCTCCTGCTGGCCCGCCCCGACGCGACTCAGGAGCAGCTGGAAGAGGCCTGCCGCATGGCCGCCATCCACGACCACATCGTCAGCCTGGAGAACGGCTACGACACGACCGTGGGCGAGCGGGGATACAAGCTGAGCGGCGGCGAAAAGCAGCGGCTCGCCATCGCCCGGGCGATCCTCAAGAATCCGCGCATCCTGATCCTGGACGAGGCGACCTCTGCCCTGGACACCCGCAGCGAGCGGCTGATCCAGGAATCCCTCGCCCGGCTGATGAAGGGCCGGACCACCTTCGCCATCGCCCACCGGCTCTCGACCATTCTTGATGCCGATCTCATCCTCGTCGTCCGCGACGGCATGGTCGTCGAATCGGGTCGCCAGGAGGAGCTGCTGGCCAAGGGTGGCCTCTTCGCGGAGCTCTACAACGAGCAGTTCCGCAGTCAGGCCGAGCGACCGGGCCCGGAAGGTTCCCAGGAAGCGGAAACTTCACGCTGATTTCACTGATGAGTTCTCCGGCTCGGGCCAAGAATTCTCCCGGATGGATCACTCCCGACGCAGTCTTGCCGAATCCCTGGGCCTCGATTCGGCCACCCAGCGCCGCCGCCTTGAGCTCTATCGCCTGACACCCGAAGACGGGGCACGGCTTCGCCGCCTCAAGCCGGTCTTGGAGAAGCACATGACCGCGATCGTGGACGAGTTCTACGCCCACCTCGCCAGGTTCCCGGAAGCAGTGGCCGTCATCGCCGACGCCGGCAGCTCGCTGGACCGCCTCAAGAAGACCAACCCGAGGTACTTCGCCGAGCTCTTCAAGGGCGAGTTCGATGGGGCGTACTTCGAGAGCAGGCTGTTCGTCGGCCAGGTTCACGCCCGGATCGGTCTGCGGCCTGAACTCTTCTTTGCGGGCATGAGCAGCTAC
>JAKRSE010000192.1 GCA_022402505.1 Fimbriimonadaceae bacterium
CATCCCGTTTCAGTATAACCGATTGGTGGAGGAGGATCGATGTTTCTCGAGCATCGGTAGAATCCCGGTGTGGACCCCTATCCGCGCACCTGGGCCGAGGTCGATCTCGGCGCCTTGTCCCGGAATCTTGGGCGGCTTCGGGCGGTCTTGGGGCCCGGCCCCCGGCTCTGCCTGGTCGCGAAGGCGGACGCCTACGGCCACGGTCTCGCTCCGGTGAGCCGTTCGGCCTCGGTTCACGGCGCCGATTGGCTGGCGGTCGCCACGGTGTCGGAAGGGGTCGCCCTGCGAAGCGCGGGGGTCGATCTGCCGATCCTCATCCTTTCGCCGATCCTTCCGGTGGAGGCGGACCAGGCCGTGTTCTACCGTCTCGATGTGACGGTGGAGTCGGCGGAAACCGCGCTGCTCTTGGCTCGGGCGGGCGAGCGGCTCCAGCGGACGGCACGGCTCCACCTGAAGGTGGACACGGGCCTCAGTCGCTTCGGCGTTCGGCCGGAATCCGCAGTGGAGATGGTCCGGCGCCTGCGAGGGCTGGACGGGGCCGAACTGGTCGGACTCTCCACCCATTACGTGGATTCGCGGAGCAACCCGGAGCGGACGACAGGCCAGCTTCAGCGATTTCACCAAATGGTCAAGGAGCTGGAATCGGAAGGGCTCCGGCCTCCGGTGGTTCACGCCTCCAATTCCGCGGGATCGGTCCTCCATCCCGCGGGGCGGTTCGACATGGTACGGGTCGGACTGCTGGCCTACGGCATCGACTCCGCTCCCGGCTGCCTGGAGGGGGTCGAGCCCGTCCTTTCATTGAAGAGCCGAATCGTGGCCGAACGCTGGCTTGAGCCCGGCGAGACGGTCGGCTACCTGGGGAGCTGGACGGCCTCTCGGCCGACCCGGGTTCTGACGGTGGGGGCGGGCTACGGCGACGGGGTCCCGCGTCACCTGAGCAGCTGCGGGTTCGTGTGGGTGGCGGGCCGGGAGTGTCCGATCATCGGCCTGGTCTGCATGGATCTGCTGATGATCGACGCGACGGATGCCCCGGAGGCCGAGCTCGGCGGTACGGTGGAGTTGCTGGGCGCGCACATGCCCGCGGCCCGAGTCGCCCGACTCGCCGGCACCAACGCCCACGAGATCGTCACCCGAATCTCCGCCCGAGTCCCCCGCCGCTTCATCCACCCCTGAGCCGGGAGACTCACTCCGTGCGTTCGCTGTTTCGCGGGCGCTCGCGGTGGACCCAGACCTCCTGGCCGGACTCCTCCTTCACGCAGAGGGGCTCCATGCCGGGCCGGGCGCGGAGGTCGAGGCAGCGGGTGGTGTAGAGCCGAACCGGGGTGCCGTTCCAGTCGGCCTCCAGGGCCAACGGGCTGCGCCACTTCTGCTTCAGATTCAGCACGCCGGATTCCTTGAGGCCCAGCTCGCGGCGCATGGCCTCGCGGTTGTCGCCGGATGATTCCGAGGCCAGCTCGGAGTAGGTGAAAACGGAGGTCATGCCCTGATCTTCCACCCGGCCGACCAGGACGATCCTGCCCCCGATCCGCCCGGACCTTTCCAGGACCATGGTCGCCTCCCCGTTCGGCCCGACCTGCCATTCGAAGAATCGGAGGGAGAGTCCGGACTGCTGCCAGACGGCTCCGTAGAGGGTCGGCTTGCGGAGCGGATCGGCCGTCGTCCCCAGGCATCCGGCCGTCGCCAGTGCGATCGGTGCGAGAACCCAGGGGAAGAGGCGGCGCATCACCGTCTTCCATTATGGGGGGCCGACCAAAACGACGACCGGCCCCGAGGATGGGAATCCTCGGAGCCGGGTCAAATCGTGATCGTTTCGTCGCGTCCCCGGGCGGCGGTGGGGAGGGGAAGCCCCCCGGCTGGGCCGGGGGTTCCTTTCGCTTCGGATCAAAGTCGGGAGGGATCAGCCGCCACGGAGGAGCGAAAGCACCGCCTGGGGTCCCTGGTTGGCCTGGGCCAGCATCGACATGCCGGACTGCTGGAGGATCTGGAGCTTGGTGAAGTGGGTCATCTCCTCCGCCACATCCAGGTCGCGGACGCTCGATTCGGTCGCGCTCAGGTTCTCCTTGGCGATTCCGAGGGATCGGATGTTCGATTCCAGGGTGTTCCGCATGAAGGACCCGATGTCGCCTCGTCGTCGGTTCATCTCGCTGATCGCGGAGTCGAACTTGTTCAGGGCATCGGTGACGCCGTTGGCGCTGGTGATGTCCACGCTGGTGAGTCCGAGCGATGAGGAGAGGAAGCTGCCGAGGCTGAGGGTCTCGGTCTGACCGGCGTTGGCTCCCACCTGGAACCAGGCGTTGCCGACCTGGACCTGGGCTGCGCTCCATGCGCCGCTGGCGGCGTTGCCCGCTTCGGACAGGACGACTCGGTTGCCGTTGCTGTCGGTGAGGGTCAGGCCGTCGTTGCCCATCTGGCCGCCGGTGAAGGTGACTCCGTTCAGGGCGCCGACCGTGACGGTGGCGACGGCATTGGTGCCGGTGGCGGCGACGGTGCCGGCGGCCGAGTTGATCACGCCGGTGGCGTCCACCAGGTTGATCTTGGCGTTCGCGCCGTAGCCGGTGCTGCGCAGGGTGATGCTGCCGTTGGTTCCGTCGTGCACGGCCTGGGCCACGACTCCGGTCTGGGCGGAAGATTCATTGATCCGCTGGACGACCTGTCCCCAGGTGTCGGCCGCGCCGACCTGGAAGTTCACGCCGTTGATGCTGAAGCTCTCGGCGGCTCCGACGGCGGCTGCATTGTAGGCGGCCAGGCTGGCGGCGGCGACGGCGTTCGTGCCGGCGTGGCTCGCCTTGGTGGCGGCCGTGGTCACGTTGATCGTGACTCCGGCATCGGCCGTGATCGTCTGTCCGCCGACCTTGCCGCCGAGGCTGATCGAGGAGAGTCGGGAGGCGTTGACGACGGTGGCGTTCACGCCGGCGCTGCCGTCCAGAAGCTTGTTGTTGCCGAACTGGGTGTTGGTGGCGATCCGGTCGATGGACTGCAGCAGCAGGTTCATCTGCGTCTGGTAGGCCTGCTTCTGCTCGGAGTTGAGGGTGGCGGTGTTGCCGGCGCCGACGGCCAGGGTCCGGCCTTCGCGGAGCAGTCGGGACATTTCGTCCAGAGCGCCCTCGGCGGTCTTGGCGTAGTTCAGGGCGTCCTGGTTGTTGCGGATCGCCTGGCTGGTGCCGTCGATCTGGGCCCGGAAGTTCTCGGAGAAGATCAGGCCGCTCGGGTCGTCGCCTGCATTGTTGATTCGGAGACCCGTCGAGAGCCGGGTCATGGCCTTGGCGTACTCGGTGTTGGTCATCCCCAACACGCGGAGGGAGTTGATCGAGTTGACGTTGGTGTTGATGCGAAAGGACATGGCTTCTTCCATGAACGCCTTCGTCCGGCTACCCCTGCGCTTCCGTGCATCGGGGCCGTCCTCGGCGCTTGTCTGTCTCTTTCCCTGTCAAATCTGCCGGGACCCTCGTAAATTTGCCGGTATCCAGAAATTTCTGCCGGGTTTTTGTAATCCCGGTAATTGCGCCTGTCCTTCAGGCGCGGACTCGGACGAGAGCCGAGAGGAGAAGCCGGCCATCCGAGCCGCCGAGCAGGTCGTCCAGGGCCCGCTCGGGATGGGGCATCATGCCGAGGACGTTGCCCTTCTCGTTCAGAACCCCGGCGATGGAGTCCATGCTGCCGTTGACGTTCGCCTCCTCCGTCACGCGGCCCTCGGCGTCGCAGTAGCGGAACGCGACCCGGCCTTCGCCGTTCAGCCGGGCCAGGGTTTCGGCGTCGCAGACGTAGCGGCCTTCACCGTGGGCGATGGGGACCCGGACCAGGCGGTCCACGCCTTCCATCCAGAAACCGAGCCGGGACTCAGGCTTCAGCCAGACGCCTTGGCAGAGGAACTTCTGGTCCCGATTGAGCAGAAGTCCGCCGGGCAGGAGTCCTGCCTCGCAGAGCACCTGGAAGCCGTTGCAGACTCCGATCACCGGGCCGCCTGCTTCGGCAAACTCGGCGACGGCCGCCATGATCGGCGAGCGGGCGGCGATGGCCCCGCAGCGCAGGTAGTCCCCATAGCTGAACCCGCCGGGAACGAACACCGCCTCGAATCCCGCGAGAGAAGCTTCCTGGTGCCAGACGTAATCCGCCGCCACGCCCAGCGACTGAATGCCGTGCAGGGCGTCCTGGTCGCAGTTGCTGCCGGGGAACTGGAGGACGGCGACCTTCACGAGACGGCCTCGAACCGGAAGTCCTCGATGACCGGGTTGGCGAGCAGGCGGTCGCTCATCTCCTTCACGCGGGCTTCATCGAAGGACTCAAGCTTCAGTTCGATCATCCGGCCGACCCGAACGTCCGCCACCTCCTCAAATCCGAGCCGGTGAAGGGAATCGGCCACCGTGCGGCCCGCCGAATCGAGCAGCTCCGGCTTCAGGGTCACATAGACGCGGACGGTCACCATCGCTCCTGATTCTGACAGGTCCAAACCTCCCGGACCCCGCAGAACCGAAGAATCGAATGGGCCCATTGGCCTGCAACCCCCTGCCACTCACCAGGTATGCCCCGATCAACAGCGAAAACGCGGATCGACCGGGCAGCGGCGCCCTTTCGACACCTCGGGATGATCTCCGAGGCGATCCCCCCGACCCCTTTTGCGAGGCAAACCCTCCCGACGACCGACGGCCCGCCGTCCGACCGCCTCCATGCATACCGAAACCTCCCCTGTGCGGGAAAACCCTGATGAACGCGGCGTCCTCCTGACCCTGGACGCCGACCTGACCGAAGACGCCAAGTACGGACGCCGTCGCCTGATCCTGACCCCCGAAGAGCTGAAGGTGGAGGATCCGACGGGCGCGCGCCTGCTCGTCATCCCGATTTCCGAAGTCGCCACCGCCCGCAACGACCCCTTGGTCAGCGGCGGACGGCTGGTGGCCGAGCTCAAGAACGGCGAGCATGTCGCCGTCGTCCACTACAGCCAGACCCACAGCGACGACTTCGCCGAAGCGGCCCGAGGGATCGAGCAGCTGGCCAAGGGCGAAGAGTTCATGATCTCGCTGAAGCGGGAGAAGACCCGGTGCGAGAAGTGCGGCCGGCTCCTGCCCGAAAAGGACGGCATCTGCCCCCGCTGCCTCAACCGCGGCAAGACCCTGACCCGCCTGGCGAGCTTTCTGAAGCCTCACCTGGCGGCCGCCGGAGCCCTGACGGGTTTCGCCCTCTTCGCCACCCTGCTGAACCTGGTGCCGCCGAGGCTGCAGGGCTACGTCGTGGACCTGGTGGATGCCGACAAGGGCGGGATCGACACCCTGGTCGGCTTCATGCCCCGCAACGGCACGAGCTTCTTCACCCTCGTCGGCATCTGGTTCGGAATCCTGGTGCTGGGAACGGTGCTGCAGGCGATCAACGGCCGGCTGATGGCCTATCTGGGCAGCCGGATCAGCGGCGACCTGCGGATCCACACCTACAAGGCGATCGAGTATCTGCAGATCGCCTACTTCGACAAGAAGCCGACGGGCGCCATCGCCAGTCGGGTCACTCAGGATACGGAGCGGGTCTGGCACTTCCTGGTCGACGGCCTGCCCTTCCTGCTGATCAACTCGCTGATGCTGGCGGGCGTCCTCACGATGCTCTTCCTGACCAACTGGGTGCTGGCGATCTGCATCCTGGCCCCCTTCCCGATCGTGCTGCTCATCAGCATGAGCGTGTGGCGGCCGATCGCCAACAAGTTCCACCGAGCCAGCCAGAAGATGGCGCGGGTCCACATGCACCTGGGCGAGAGTCTGATGGGCATCCGCGTCGTGAAGGCCTTTGCCCGGGAGGATCACGAGTACAACCGCTTCGTCACCCGCAGCAACGAGCTGCGCGACGCCAGCAACCACGCCGAACAGAGCTGGATCACCGCCTTCGCCTTCATGAGTCTGGCGACCAGTGCGGGCATGGTCATCAACTGGACGGTGGGCGGATGGATGGTCTTCAACGGCACCCTGACCCTTGGCGAGTTCTGGACGATCTCGGCCTACGTCGCGCTGGTCTACGGCCCGCTTCAGTGGTTCGCCCAGATCAACAACTGGTTCACCCGGGCGATGGCGGGCGCGGAGCGGATCTTCGAGCTGATGGACATGGTTCCGGAGGGCGACGGCGGCAGCCAGAAGCTTCACGACGTGAAGGGCCGGATCACCTTCGACGAAGTCCGGTTCGGCTACGACCCCAGCAACCCCATCATCAAGTCGATGAGCTTCGACGTCCAGCCCGGCGAGATGATCGGTCTGGTCGGCCATTCGGGCTCGGGCAAGTCAACGACGATCAACCTGGTCAGCCGGTTCTATGAGCCGAACAAGGGCCGGATTCTGGTGGACGGCGTGGACATCAAGGACCTGAGCCTGCAGGAGTACCGCGAGCAGATCGGCATCGTGCTGCAGGACCCGTTCCTGTTCCACGGGACGATCGCGGAGAACATCAGCTACGGCAAGCCGGGCGCGAGCATGGAGGAGATCATGCGGGCGGCCAAGGCGGCGAATGCGCACCACTTCATCCTCGCCAAGCCCGAGGGTTATGACACGGTGGTCGGCGAGCGGGGCGCGCGGCTGAGCGGCGGCGAAAAGCAGCGGATCAGCATCGCCCGGGCGATCCTGCACGACCCCCGCATCCTCATCCTGGACGAGGCGACGAGCAGCGTGGACGTGGAGACCGAGCGGATGATCCAGGAGGCGATCCAGAACCTGGTGAAAGGCCGCACGACCTTCGCCATCGCCCACCGACTGAGCACGCTCCGGAATGCCGACCGAATCTTCGTCCTCGATCGGGGCGAGATCATCGAACAGGGCACCCACGAAGAGCTGATGACCCGCAACGGCGCCTTCAAGAAGCTGGTGGACACCCAGACCGAACTGAGTCAGGTGATCGGCGCGATCGGCGGCGGCGATTGATTCGCGCCCGCCGGGAAATGAGTCCTTCGGCGCACCCCGCCCGATGCAGACCCACGCGGTCTGCGGCGGGCGGGTACAGTGACGCTTGCTCTGGCGAGCGTGTGCCGTTGTCTCGGGCCCTCTTGGAACCATCCAAGACCGAGTCGGCCGGATAGAGCGGCACGCTGGAACTGGAGCCCCTTCTCTCCAACGTGGAGACGACGAGACCGAAACTCATGCCACTCGACAAGGCGATCAAGCAGGACATCATCAAGCAGTACCAGACCGGAGAGACCGATACGGGCTCCGCCGAAGTTCAGGTTGCGGTGATGCAGGCACGGATCAAGCAGATCACCGAGCACCTGAAGTCCAACAAGAAGGACTTTCACAGCCGGCTCGGTCTGCTGAAGCTTGTCGGCAAGCGGCGACGGCTCGAAGCGTTCCTCCGCGAGCGTGACGTCCTGCACTATCGTGAGCTCATCGGCAAGTTGGGCATCCGCGAAGTCCGGCCGCGCTGAACCATGCGAAAGAAGGGTTGGACCGCGTCAATGACGGCCTGCCCTCGACACCCCGACACCAAGGACACCGTTCCCTCAGTCCATGGGAGCGGTGTCCTTCTGTCTTTTACTTTCCCAAGAATTCACACCCCCTCAACGTGAGGCGAAACGAAAAAAATGATCCACACCCACTCCTTTGAGGTCGGAGGCAAGACCTTCTTCCTCGAATCCGGTCGCGTGGCCAAACAGGCCGGCGGCAGCGTGCTCCTCGGCATGGGCGACACCATCGTCCTCGGCGCGGCAACCATGAGCAAGTCGGCCCGAGAAGGCATCGACTTCCTCCCCCTGGTCTGCGACTTTGAAGAGCGCAAGTACGCCATCGGCAAGATCCCCGGCGGCTTCATCAAGCGCGGCGGCCGACCCAGCGACAAGGCCGTCCTGATTTCGCGGCTGATCGACCGGCCCATTCGCCCCCTCTTCCCCAAGGGGATGCGGAACGACATCCAGGTCATCACGATGGCCCTGGCGGTGGACAAGAACGTGCCGCCGGATGTTCTGGCGATCAATGCCGCCGGAGCCGCCCTGGCGGTTTCCGACATTCCGTTCAACGGCCCGATCGCGGGCGTGCGGGTCGGGTGCCTGGACGGCGAGCTCGTCCTCTTCCCCAGCAATGAGGACCTGAAGACCTCCACCCTGGACCTGGTCGTCGCCGGCCACAAGGGAGCGATCAGCATGGTGGAAGCCGGAGCCCTGATGGTCAGCGAGGAGCTGATGGTCAAGGCCCTCACCTTCGCCCACGAAGCCATCCGCACCATCTGCGCCGAGTTCGAGGCCTTCGCCAAGACCGCCGGCAAGGAGAAGAAGGAGCCGATCATCGGTGAGAGCGACGACGCCCTCTACGAGCAGATCAAGAAGGATGAAGCCGACTTCATCGCCGCCAACATGTTCGACCCCGACAAGGCGAAGCGCGAATCGGCGATGGACGATCTGGCCAAGGAGCTGATCGCGAAGTACAAGGAGAAGCTGGCCGACCAGCCCGAGCGGCTGAAGACCATCGCCGGTGCGGTGGACAAGGCGATCAAGGCGATCCTTCGCAAGGCGATCATCGAGGACGACAAGCGACCCGACGGCCGCAAGTCGACCGAAATCCGCAACCTGGAAGCCGCCGCCGGCCTTCTGCCCCGAGTCCACGGCTCCGGCCTCTTCACCCGAGGCCAGACCCAGGTGCTCACCGTCCTCACCCTCGGCCTGCCCAAGGATGCCCAGATGATGGACACCCTGGACGAAGAGGAGGAGGACAAGCGCTACATGCACTTCTACAACTTCCCGCCCTATTCGGTCGGTGAAGTGCGGATGCTGCGCGGCGCGGGTCGGCGCGAGATCGGCCACGGCGCCCTCGCCGAGCGGGCCCTCCGCCCGGTGGTGCCGCTGGACGATCCCGACTTCCCCTACACCCTGCACCTCATCAGCGAGGTTCTGGAATCGAACGGTTCCACCAGCATGGCTTCGGTCTGCGGCAGTACCCTGGCGCTGATGGATGCGGGAATCCAGATCAAGGCTCCGGTCGCGGGCATCGCGATGGGCCTGATGAGCGACGGCAAGACCTTCAAGGTCCTCACCGACATCCAGGGCGTCGAAGACTTCTCCGGCGACATGGACTTCAAGGTGGCCGGCACCCGCGAGGGCATCACCGCCCTTCAGCTGGACACCAAGCTCGATGGAATTCCGGAAGAGGTTCTGGCCCGAGCCCTGGCTCAGGCCAAGGACGCTCGAATGCAGATCCTGGATGTGATCCAGGCCGAGCTTGACGGACCTCGCACCGAACTGAGCCTGACCGCCCCGCGCGTCCAGGTCATCAAGATCAATCCCGAGAAGATCGGCGCCCTCATCGGCCCCGGCGGAGCCAACATCCGCAAGGTCACCGAGCAGAGCGGCTGCGAGATCGACGTCCAGCAGGACGGCCGGGTTCTGGTCGCGGCGAAGGACGGCCACAGCGCCAAGATCGCCGAGGAGATGGTCAAGGCCCTCACGATGGAGCTCTCCGTCGGCCTCGAGTTCGAGGGCACGGTCAGCAAGATCTTCGGCCGAGGCGCGATGGTGGACATGCCGGGCGGCAAGAGCGGACTGGTTCCGACCGAAAAGCTCACCCGCCAGAAGCTGGGCCGCGTCGAGGCTGCGGTCAACATCGGCGACAAGATCCGCGTCCAGATCGACGAGATCGACAGCATGGGTCGGGCCAACCTGACCGCGCTGGACCTGAATCCCGACAACCCCAAGCTGAACGGCGAAGCCGTCGTCAGCGAGCGGCCTCCGCGCCGCGAGGGCGATGACCGGGATCGCGGCGGCTACCGCCGCGGCGGAGATCGAGGCGGAGACCGCGACCGAGGACGCGGCGGAGACCGGGGCGGAGATCGCGGCCGGGACCGCGGCGACCGAGGCGGTCGGGATCGAGACGGCGGCGGAGACGAAGGTCCCCGCTTCCGACGCCGCGACTGATCCTGACGGTCGCGACAGCCCCATCCAAGCGAACCCCAGGCCTCAGGGCCGGGGGTTCGCTTCGCTTCAGGCCTTGAGTTTCGCCCGTTGCTCGCGAATCCAGCGTCGCAACGGTGATCCTTCGGTCGAAAGGCGGAGGGCTTGGTCCCAAAGGAGGTCGGCCTCGGCCGGGCGGCCCGTCTCCCGAGCCAGCCAGGCCAGGAGAGCCGGGAGCAGAGGATCGTTCGGCGTCAGCTTCTGCGCCTCGGTGAGGGCGGCGGCGGCGGCGGAAACTCCGCTGGATCCGGTGAAGAACTCTCGGGCGAGCAGAATCTGGCGGAGGGCGTCGATCTCCTGATCCGAGGTCGGGATTCCCGGCGCGAAGGGGGCGTCGCCGATCATCGGCGTGGCCCGGCGGGTGATCGCGGCGAGGACCGACTTCTGGAGGTCCTCATCGTCTGCTGCTCTGGCCGCCTTCAGAGCGGGAATCGTGCGCCAAGGGGCTTCCGACTGCGTATCCCTCGTCCCACCGCCGGACCCGTAGATCGCTCGGTAGGCGGCGAGAGCTTCTTCCGTTTTGCCGGAAACCTCCAGCACTCGAGCCAGATCGAGGCGGGTCGGTTCGTGGTTGGGAGCCGTCTCAAGAACCTGCCGGTAGAGGCGTTCCGCTTCCGCCCATTCTTCCTGACGCTCCGCTCGAAAGGCCCGCTGGGCCAGAACCCGGGAAGAAGGCTCGCTCTCCTGGAGTGAGAGTCGCTGCTCCGGGCTCAGCCGAGTGGAACCCTCTCTGGCCTTGGCGAAGACCGGAAAAAGGACCGCAGCAACCAGGCCGAGGGCGGTCAACACGGCCAAGCCTTGAAGGATTCGCTTCATGTTGCATCTTCCCCGGAGGCTTCTGTTTTTCAGGGAAGCCCCCGAATCTTCTCTCAGGATACGCCACTCCGCGCCATGACGAATCCCGGCCCGCACCCGGCTGGTTTTCGAGTGCGGGCCGAGACAGAGCGGGTCAGCGGCCGAGGATGGCTCCGGCAAAAAGCGAGGTGCTCTTGCCGGTGTTCTTCAGGTGCAGCGGGGCGCCCGGGTGGCCGTTGGCGCAGCCGCACCCACGACCTCCGGCAACTCCTCGCATTCGGGGGCAAAGGGCCGTCATGGTCACGAGACCTTGTCGCGGCATTGCCTTCGTGCTTGAAGGTTCAATAGGGACCGACCTCGACAGTTCTCGGCGACAGCCGGCCCGGATCAAGGAATTCTGGTGCGCAGGAAAGGACTCGAACCTTCACGCTTTGTGGGCACTACCACCTCAAGGTAGCGTGTCTACCAATTTCACCACCTGCGCAGAGACCTCGAAAGGTACCCGATCCCGAATTCCCGTGAACGGGGGTCCCAGGGGCCGATTTCGGTCAGCCCTGGCGGCCTTCCATCACGGCGATCAGGATGCCGGCGGCGATCGCCATGCGGCGGTCCAGGCGGGCCTGCGGGTCTTCTCGGCAATCCACGGTCAGGGAGTACCAGAACGGGTTGAACGCCTGCTTCAGGTCCACGACCCGGCGGCCGTCGTTCATCAGCAGGTCGAAGTTCTGGGGGATCAGGTTGCTGAGGAACCGACGGAGGAGCGCGAGAAGCTGATGATCCTCAACGATCTGGCCGATCACCACGTCCCGGTCGTCCATCACCTCCCAGTTGTCGCGGATGATCGAGCTCCAGCCTTTGCGGCGCATCGCTCCTACCTTCACGCCGGCCACCGGGTCCCAGACGTCGTAGGCGGCCGAGAAGTCCATGATCTGCCGCGCCTGGATGACGAGGACTTCGCGGGTCTTGGTTTCATCCGCATAGACCCGGATGTCCTCCTTGAGCTTGAAGGCCTTCTGCTGGACCAGGCCGATCAGATTCCCGGTCTCGCCCAGGATTCGGAACTGCTGACCCAGCAGGGCCATCTTTCGGGTGATGGTGTATTGGGCTGCGGCCGGGATGGGATGCACGCCCGGGAGTTTACAGCTTTGCCGGGACGAACTCCAGAACTTCCGAGTTGATGCAGAAGCGCAGCCCGGACTTGTCTCGCGGACCGTCCTCAAAGACGTGGCCGAGGTGGCCGTCGGTGAGGCTGTCCAAGACCTCCATCCGGGTCATTCCGTAGCTGAAGTCCGGCCTCAGCCAGATCGCGTCGCGGTCATACGGCTGGAAGAAGCTCGGCCAGCCGGTGCCGCTGTCGAACTTGGCGTCGGACTTGAAGACTCGATGCTCGGTGGTGACCACCTTGTAGTAGCCGTCGGCCTTGTGGTCGTGGAACACGCCGCAGAAGGCCGCCTCGGTGCCGTGGTTGCGCAGGATTCGGAACTGCTCGGCGGTCAGCCTGGCCTTCCATTCGGCCTCGCTCAGCACCAGCTTGTCCTCCCGCTGGGGGCTGCGGGTCAGGAATCCCTTGAAGGGACCCTCGGTCAGTCGTCCATCGGCGTCGATCGCCCAGCCCAGAACCTTTTCGCCGGTCATGGCCTTTCCTACGCTCTTCGTCGGGCCTTCCGTCGGAACAGGTCCTGCCGAAAACAGGAGGGCCGACCCTCCTGCCAGGGCCAGACCGGCCGCCCCGATCAACCATCCTGCGGTGCTCATATCCTTACAAATGCACCAAATGCGTGATCTGCGTCAAGTGCGGCGAAAGTCGGGGTCTAATGGCTCGATGCAGAGTGCGGAGTGGGGGAGCCTGCCGAGCCTTCGGCGGCCGGACCTGCGCTGCGAGCCGGGACCTCATGTGGGTCAGACTTGGCTGGTGGGGCCTTCCAGCCGCGTGCTCCTGGATTCAGAGTGTCCCACCCGTCAGGCGGAGGAGGCATGGACCTTGGCCACTCGGCAGTCGGTCTCCGAGGAGAGGGTCGGCGAGTCCGAGTGGGGTCCGGAGCGGATCACATCCGAGGCGGCCTCCGCCCTGGCCCAGATCGTCGAGGATCATGCCGAGAGTCCGGGCGATCGCGGGCCGCTGTTCCGGATTGCGGCCCGGCTCCTCTTCATTCGGTTCCTGCAGCCCAAGCGATGGTTTCGGCTCCACGGACGGTGGGATTGGCTGACTTCGGCCTACGAGGACCATGTCGCCGGCGAGTCGCCGCACGACCTTTTGCAGCGTCTGCGGCTGGTCTTTGCGTCCGGTCTGTCGTCTCATCAGGCGGCCGCGCGTCGGCTGCTGGAGCCCGTCTGCGGGGCGATTCCCGGGCTCGAAGGCCGGTTCGACGGCCCGGCCGAGACCGAATTGGACATGGTCGTCCGCGGGCGAATGCGGCGGATTCCCGACTCCTTCTGGAGGGAGCTTCTGGGGCCGGACGGCCTGACCCGCCGCTGGAACTTCACGCTCCGCACCGATGAAGCGGCCGTGACTCCGGACGCCGTCGCCCAGGCTTGGCAGCGGATTCGGCCGGAAGCGGAGGACATCCTGCGGCCCGCTCGCAGGTTCCGCGAGTCCCTCGCGGGCGCCGGGGAAGAGGTCGGCCCCAAGCTCTGCCGGGAGCTTGCCGGCCGGGTCCAGGACCGTTTTGCCGATCCGGACTCGGCCTACCTGGCCCGGCTCCTCTTGGCCCTGGCGATCGTGGCCGACGACCGGGAGCCTCTCCCCCGACCGCTGCCGGACCTGACTCGGCTGATCGAGACGGGCCCGCCAGAGCCGGCCGTCCACCCCTGGGCGGGGCCCGAGGGCGAGCGGCTGGAGCGCAAGTCGGCCTGGGAGTTCGACCCTAGAACCGACCGTGCCAGCGGCGATCTGCGGCATGGCTGCCTCAAGACCATCGCCGCCTTCCTGAACGCCGACGGGGGAGAGCTCTGGGTGGGGGTCGATGATTCGGGCCGGCCGCAGGGGCTGGACGGCGACCTGAGCCTGGATGCCAAGGGCGGAACCGATCGGCTGGAGCTCCGGATGCGGGAGCAGATGCGGCTGCACTTCGACCCGCCGCCGCTGGGCCATGTGTCGATCGACTTCGTGCAGACGGAGGCGGGTCCGGTGGCTCGGGTCGAAGTCCGGCCCAGCCAGGTTCCGGTCTACCTGGTTCGGAAGGACCCCCGATCGGGGGCGATGCGGGACGAAGTCTGGTGCCGCGACGGGAACCGGTCAGTCGAGCTGACCGGCCGCCTTCGCGATCTCTTCATCCTTCGCCGGGTCCGGGGTTGAATCGCGCCGAGGCATCACAATGAGCGGCATGAGCCTCCCGATCGAAGAGCTGACTCCCACCCAGATCGTCGCCGAACTGGATCGAACCATCGTGGGTCAGAAGGCAGCCAAGCGCGCGGTGGCGGTGGCCCTTCGGTCGCGGTGGCGACGGCAGCAGCTGCCCGAGTCCGAGCGACTGGAGGTGATGCCGAAGAACATCCTGATGATCGGCCCGACCGGGGTGGGCAAGACGGAGATCGCCCGCCGCCTGGCCCGTCTGGCCCGGGCTCCCTTCGTAAAGGTGGAGGCGACCAAGTTCACGGAGGTCGGCTACGTGGGGCGAGACGTCGAGTCGATGGTCCGCGAGCTTGCGGCGGTCGCGGTTCGGCTGGTGGAGCAGGAGAAGGCCGAGGCGGTCCGGGAGGAATCTCGCGACGCGGCCTTGAATGCGGCGGCCCAAATGATCCTCGGCCAGGAGCGGCCGAACCTGGTCTACGGCTGGCAGTGGAATCCGGCCGACGACGAGGGACAGACGCCGGTGGAGCCGGAAGAGTCGGAGGAGGGCTACGAGGAGGCTCTCGCCCGGATCCGCACCGAGATCGAGCAGGGGATCCACGATGAGCGGATGATTTCGATCGACGTGGAGGAGCAGTCGAGCCCCTTCATGCAGGTCTTCACGCCGCAGGGCATGGAGGAGATGGGGATCGACATGGCGGGGAACAACCCCTTCGGCGGGTCGCGGACCGTGAGCCGTGAGGTTCCCGTCAAGATCGCCCTGCCGGTGCTGGAAGAGACCGAAGCCAAGCGTCGGATCAGCCGGACCTCCATCTATCGCGAGGCGGTGGAGCGGGCGGAGCAGACCGGGATCATCTTCCTGGACGAGATCGACAAGATCGCGATGCGGTCGGGCGGTTCGGGGCCGGAAGTCAGCCGGGAAGGCGTCCAGCGCGACCTCCTGCCGATCATCGAGGGTTCGGTGGTGCCGAGCAAGTTCGGCCCGATCCGCACGGACCACATCCTCTTCATCGCCGCCGGCGCCTTTCACGAGAGCAAGCCGAGCGACCTGATTCCGGAGCTGCAAGGCCGGCTCCCGGTTCGGGTGGAGCTGGAGAGCCTGAGCGAGGCCGACTTCCGACGGATCCTCACCGAGCCGGAGAACAGCCTCGTCCGGCAGTACACCCAGCTGCTGCGAGTGGATGGGATCGAGGTGCGGTTCTCGGACGACGCCCTGGACGAGGTGGCTCACATGGCCGAAGAGGTGAACAAGAACACCGAGAACATCGGCGCCCGCCGCCTGCACACGATGCTGGAACGGCTGCTGGAAGACCTGATGTTCGCCGCTCCGGAGGCGGGGCCGAAGACGGTCGAGTTCACCTGCGCCGAAGTCCGGGAAGTGCTGGGCCCGATCGTTCGCAACGCGATCAAGAGCAAGACGATCCTTTGATTGAGGACTCCCCCGGTCCGGCGATTCGGACCGGGGGGGGTGCGACCTTACAGCCGGATGTCCACGATCCCGCTGACGCCGACTCCGTTGACCGCCTTCAGCTCATCCAGTCGGTCGGGGTTGGCTTCGGAGACCGGAATGAGGCCGCGGAGCATCACTTCTCGGCCCAGGAACTGGGCTTCCGGAGCGGCGACCGCCTGGACCCGCTCGACGTTGCGACGAGAGCCCTTCACCTGAGCCGCGCCGATGGCGCCTCGGGTGTTCAGGCCGATCGTGATGATCGGGACGACCTTGGTGAAGCTGTCTTCGGTGTCGCTGTGTCGGACCATGCGGTTCATCGCCCGGTTCATTTCGGGGCCGAACTGCCGGACGGCCGCCCCGACGCCCAGGATTTTGATGACCTGCTGCAGCTGGGCCGTCCCCAGCGCCAGAAGGCCGAGGGAGGCGACGACGACGAGTCCGATGCGGGCGATGCGATTCTTCATGTCATCCCTTCTGACGATCCAGAAGCCTCGCCGGGTCGCTCGCCAGGCTCAGAATCGGACGCTGAACTGGGTCCCCAGCAACCCGCCCTTGTACCGATCGGCGAAGCCGTCGCCGAATCGGAAGGCCTCGGGCGAGCCCTTGAAGTCCACGTCGCTGAACCGATAGATCAGCCCGAA
Organism: Fimbriimonadaceae bacterium; assembly: GCA_022402505.1. Lineage (GTDB taxonomy): Bacteria > Armatimonadota > Fimbriimonadia > Fimbriimonadales > Fimbriimonadaceae > JAKRSE01. The sequence continues at coordinate 16,068 of JAKRSE010000192.1, forward strand.
CCGCGAGGTTTCGCCAAGGTTCCAATCCAGGCCAAGGGAGTACCAGCGCTGGGTCGGGTCGCCGAGGCCGGGCGGGTTCATCTCATAGTCCAGCCTCACGTCCTCGTAGCCGAGCTTCAGGGTCACATCGTCTCGGAGCCGGTATTCGAGTCCAAAGATCAGTGAGGTGAGCCGGTCGTCGCCGTTCAGCAGGGCCCCACCGGCCGTCTGCGATCCATCCAGAAACTCGCCTCGACCTGAAAGGGTCAGCCGCGAGCCGGCCTTCCAGTCGGCTCCGAACCGCCAGCCCTTGACTCCGACCGGGTTCCAGAAGGTTCCCAGCCGACCCCAGTCGCCCGCCGCCGCGAAGTTCGCCTCGATGTCCCGGTAGCCGGCCGAGAGGTTCAGGGCTCCCGAACGGACCCCGAGCGAGACATCGAAGGCGGTGTTGTCGGTGTCCAGCGAGGTGGAGGTGTTCTCCGAGAAGGAGGTCCGGGCATAGGAGGCGTCCAAGCGGAACCCGCCGAACCCGGCCTCGATCGCCCCGCCGAAGACATTGATCCGGTTCGCCGCGACGCCTCCGGGAAAGATGGTGTCGTTGGTGTCGTGGTACAGGTAGGCGGCTCGAATCTTCGCGGTCTCGGAGACGCGGAAGGAGACGTCGGCGCCGAGGGTCTGATCGATTCGGCCGGTCTCGGTGGCGATTTCGTTGAGGAGGGTTCCGTTCTGGCCCCGCGCGGTGTTTCGGCCGCCGAACACTCCCAGGACGGCATTGCCGAAGTCCAGCTCCACCCGGCCGCCATCCATCAGGTGCCGGCCGTCGTCCCAACGGGGGTTGGAGAATTCGGGCGTGTAGTCCGGGCGGCGGTAGAGATAGGAGCCGAGTTCCAGGCCGAAACGGCCCAGGGTCGCCGTGGTCGGCATCCCGAAGGCGCCGATGTCGAAGGAGGCGGTCAGCTCTTCGACGTAGGCTTCGCTCAGGGTGTCGCTGTAATTCAGCATCCCCGGCCGGTTGCGCCCCTGGGTGTCGCCGAGCAGGTTGCCGAGGACCAGAGAGGCGTTCACCTTCGGCCCGTCCGCGGGTTCGGAAGAGAGGGTGATGACCGACTCATGGAAGACGTTCAGGTCTCGGGTCATTCCGACCGGCTGTCCGGCATAAGAGCCTCGACCGTAGCCCGTGGCCCGACCCGTGGGGCTGAGTCCGAAGAGTCCGGCGGAGCTGTGCCCGGCCAGGACCAGGAGATCGGCCGAGCCTCCGATCTGGATCGGGTCGCGGCGGTTCTCCAGGGCGGTGATCCGCTCGTCGAGGGCGGCGGTCTGCTCCTTCAGCCGGCCGACATCCACTCCCAGGGAGGCGAGCTCCGGCCGGAACTCGTCGATCAGGCGGCGGAGCTCGGCCAGACCGGCTTCCGACTCCGAGATCCGCCGTGTCAGGTCGGCGGGGATGGCGGGGATCGGCGGCTTGGGTCCGCCTGCTCCGGCGATCCGGGCGTCCAGGTCCGAAACGGTCTGGGCGAGGCTCGACGTCCTCGCCTCGATCATCTGCCAGAGGCGGTGGATGGCGACCGCGAATTCGTACCGCGTCATCGGCCTGGCCCCTCGGTAGAGGCCGTCCGGGTAGCCGACGACGACCCGATCCTTCAGCCGGGCGAGCGATTCGTGGGCCCAGTGATCGGCCGGAACGTCGGGAAACGGCTCCTGGGCGGGGCTGACGGCGGCCAGACAGACGGCGGCCAGAGTCGCGACGGAGATGCGGAACCTATTCACCATTTGGTTGAATCCTCGGCCCCAAGCTCGGCCGGGCCCCATTATGCCCGAAGCGAAGCCGGTCACAATCCCCGGTCATGGCGGCGAAGTTTCTGGGAGCCCACATGCCGACGGGCAAAGGTCTGCCGAAATCGGTGTCGGCTCTGCGCGAGATCGGCGGCAACGCCCTGCAGGTCTTCACGAGCAATCCTCGGAGCTGGTCGGGAAAGCCGGTGTCCCCGGAGGCCGCCGAAGCGTTCCGCGCCGCCGTCGCCGGGGCGGATGTGGAGGTCGCCCTCGCCTCGCACGACACCTATCTGGTGAACCTCTGCGCCGAATCCGAAGAGATTGTCGCCAAGAGCCGAGCGGCGTTGATCGAGGAGTTGACCCGGTGCGACGCCCTGGGGATTCCGGTCGCGGTCAGCCACATCGGGGCCCGCATGAGTCGGAGCGACGAGGAGGCCGAGGCCCTGGCGGTCGAGGGGATTCTGCACGTCCTGGATCGGGCCCCCGGATCGGCCTGTCTGCTGATGGAGACCACGGCGGGCCAGGGCAGCTCGCTGAACGCGGACCTGGGGCAGATCGGAAGGATCATGAAGGCGGCGGGCGGGCCCGAGCGGCTCGGAGTCTGCCTGGACACCTGCCATGTCTTCGCCGCCGGGTACGACATTCGGACCGAGGCCGGTTGGCGCTCTCTGCTTGACGAGTTCGAATCGGAGATCGGGCTGGACCGGCTCCGGTTGATCCATGTCAACGACAGCCAGAAGCCGCTTGGCAGCCGGAAGGACCGCCACGCCCACATCGGTCAGGGCGAGATCGGGATGGAGTGCTTCGAGATTCTGGTGAACCTGGTCGAGTTGGAGAACGTCCCGATGACGCTGGAGACTCCGGACGCGGAAACGAGCCACGGCGCAAACCTTGCGACTCTGCAGGGTCTGCGCCGTGGCTCGGCTTGATCGGTCAGGGTCAGGCGGCTTCGTCCACGTGGAAGCGGGCGGAGGCCTCTTCCAGAATGTGAGCGGCCCGGTTCAGCTCCTGGCTGAGGCGCTTGATCTCAGTGATCCCCTGGGCCTGATGTTCCAGAGTCTCGCTGACCATGTTGGCGGAGGCGGCCAGCTGCTGCGATCCGGCGGTGAGCTCCTGGGCGGCGGCCGAATGCTCTTCGCCGATGGCGACGATGCCGGTCAATGCCTGGTCCACCTGGTCCACCCGATCGGCCATGTCTCCGACCTGGCGGCGGGTCTCTTCGATGTTCCGCTCGACCGAGGTCGCTCCCAGTTCGACCAGCTCGTTCGAGTGATCCATCTCTCGGACCGCATCTTCCACCGCCCTGGAGACGCCTTCGATCAGCGAGGCGATCTGCTGGGCGGCTTCGCTGCTCCGTTCGGCCAGCTTGCGGACTTCGTCGGCGACCACGGCAAAGCCCCGTCCCTGCTCCCCGGCTCGGGCCGCTTCGATGGCGGCGTTGAGGGCCAGGAGGTTGGTCTGGTTGGCGATGTCGTCGATGGTCTGGACGATCTCCCGGATCTCGCCCTGCTTGCGGCCGAGGTCTCGGACGACCTGGACGGTCTGTTGCGACTGGCCCTTGAGTGAATCCAGGGATCGAAGGGTCTGGGTGACCAGGTTGACCCGCTTGGTTTCGGATTCGGCCTGGATCGTGTTGGCCGCTTGGGTTTCGTCGAGGAACTCGCGGAGCTGGCCGAGAGCCGACATGGCCGACTGCAGCTGGAGGTTCAGGTTCTCGCTTCCCTGGGCGATGTGGCTCGCGGTTTCGGCCGAGTCGTGGCTGGCCGAGGCGACTTCGCGGACCGAGCGACTGATGTCTCGAATGCCCGACTCGCCTTCGCCGGCCGAGGATTCAAGGCCGTCGGCGATCCGTCCGGTCTCGCCGACCTGAACCCGCAGGTCGCCGAGAAGCCGCCTCAGGTTCTCGCCCATCTCGGCCAGAGCGTTGCCCATCACGTCCTCGGGGCTCTTGGGCTTGATCTGGT
>JAKRSE010000020.1 GCA_022402505.1 Fimbriimonadaceae bacterium
TGTCGGCCGGGAGGATCTCCGCTCGGGTCTTGTTCCCGACGTTCACATTGGGCAGTCCTTCAAGACCTTCGGCGTTCACCCGGCCGATGGCGAAGAAGAACAGAACGGCAGCGAGCCCCGCCCCCACGGCCGTCGCCGGGATGTCCAGGACGCCGCGATCCTCGGTCCACTTGGGGCCGAAGGCCATGCTGAGATGCAGGAAGAAGAGGCAGAGCATCGCGGCAAAGCTGGCGAGGCACCACTGGCACGTCGCCTGAATCAGAGCCAGAGCGATGTAGGTGTAGACCGCACTGAAGGCTGCGCCGAACCCGGTCAGGCCGACCCCAAGCCACACCGACTTCTTCCACGGATCGCCCGCCAGCCGGCTTCGCATCACGGCCACCCCGGTCACCAGGACGTAGCCGACGAGTCCGAGAAGCGCCACGGGGATGCCGAAGAGCTTGGCAGTCGGGTGAGTCAAGACCACGTCGCAATTGGAACCGGCCGTGCAGGGGGGCAGAACCCGCTGGTAGTGGGTCCAGGTCAGATAGCCCGTGATGAACAGGCCCAGAAACCCGAGCACAATGGAAATCCGGTTCAGGTTCGAGCCCGGGGCGGGGGCGCTCATGTCGCTATTCTACGGTCCCCGGCATCCCGGCCGTCGGCCCGAGTGAGCCCGACGGTATCCTGGGGCCCCACCCGCGAGGCACTCCGACCATGGCCGACACCCTTCTGCAACCGCTTTCCGGCTCCGCTCCGGTTCGCCGGACCATGGAGCGAGGCACCTTTTTCATTCAGACCTGGGGCTGCCAGATGAATGAAGAAGACAGCGAGCAGATGGGCCTCTACCTGCGCGATCTCGGGTTTCGGCCGGCAGAATCCCCGCACCAGGCTCAGCTGATCCTGCTGAACACCTGCAGCGTCCGTCGCAAGCCGGAGGACAAGGCGTTCAGCTTTCTGGGCGAGCTGCGGCTCCTCAAGCAGGCCCGTCCGGACATGATCATCGGAGTGGCCGGCTGCATGGCCCAGGTGCGAGCCGACGAGATTCGGCAGCGGAACCCGCACGTGGACTTCATCCTCGGAACCGCCCAGGTCAGCCGCCTGCCCGCCGTGGTCGAAGAGATCCTTCAGACTCGTCGGTTCGAGAAGCGGCTCGAACTCCCCGAGCGCAAGGGGGCGGTGGTCACCGACATCCCCCAACGGAATCTGGAGCGCAGGGGGAAACTGAAAGCCTTCGTCCCGATCCAGTACGGATGCGACAAGTTCTGCACCTTCTGCATCGTGCCGCAGACTCGGGGCCGCGAGCGGAGCCGGCCGACCGAACACATCGTCCAGGAGGTCCGCCGCCTGGTCGAACTGGGCACCAAGGAGGTCACGCTTCTGGGCCAGACGGTGAACAGCTACGGCAAGAACCTCGCCGAAGGCCGGGTCCCGTTCTCCCGGCTTCTCCAGATTCTGGCCGGCATCCCCGGGCTGGAGCGAATCCGCTACACGTCGCCCTATCCCCGCGACTTCCGCACCGACCTCATTGAGACCATTCGCGACACCCCGCAGGTGATGGAACACTGCCACATGCCGCTTCAGGCCGGCCACAACGACCTGCTGAAGCGGATGCGAAGGCTCTACACGGTGGAGAGCTACGCCGCCATCGTGGACGAGATGCGGGCCCTTATGCCGGAAATCGGCCTGACGACCGACATCATCGTCGGCTTCCCGGGCGAGACCGAAGAGGAGTTCGAAGGCACGATGGAGGCGATGCGGCGCTTCCGATTCGACGGCGCCTACATGTTCCGCTATTCGCCTCGGCCCGACACTCCCGCCGCCGACATGGAGCAGGTCCCGCCCGCGCTTGCCGCGGAACGACTGAACCGCCTCATCGCCCAGCAGAACGCCATCAGCCTTGAGAAGAATCAGGCCTGCGAAGGGCGGGAGTTCGAGGTCTTGGTGGAAGGCCGGTCGCCCAAGAATCCCGGGATGCTGCAGGGCTACACCCGCTGCTTCCGCATGGTCCACTTTGCCGGAGGGCCCGAACTGGTCGGTCAGACGGTGGCCATCCGGGCGGAGCGAGGCCGCCAGTGGGGTCTGGAAGGGGTCCGAGCATGAGCCGAGCCTTCACCGCTTCCGCTCCCGGCCGATGCGGAATCGTCGGAAATCCGAGCGACATCTATGGCGGGGTGGTGGTCAGCGCTTCGATCCCGGCTCGCGCAGTCTGCCGAATCGTGATGGGAGAGCCCGGGGAACCGCCGAGCGACACAAGGCTGCTGGATGCGGTCCTCGCCCGGTTTCCGCTGGAAGGGCCGTTTCGAGTCGAGTGGCAGACCGACGTGCCGCGAAGCTCCGGACTCTCCGGGTCCACCGCCCTGCTCGCCGCCACCCTGGGAGCGGTCCTTCAGGCCAGGTCTGAGGCCGACCGGCTGGCCGACCCCGCCCTCGCCGGAGAACTGGTGAGGGACATCGAGCGGAACGAGGCCGGAATCGCCTGCGGCTGGCAGGATGCGGTCATGATCGTCCGCGGCGGCCTGCAGCGCATGGACTTCGCCGGGAAGCATCCGGTGCGGGGAGGGCCGGCTCCGGTCTGCACTCCGCTTCAGACCGGGCTACAGTTCCTGCTGGTGACGACCGGAGTCGAGCGGCTCTCGGGATCCGTCCATGGCCCCATCATCGACCGCTGGCTGAGCGGAGAGGCCGACGTCGTTCAGAAGATGGAGCGGGTGGCAGAGCTGGGACGGCTCGGGGCCGAGGCCGTCGCCTCAAATGACGCCAGCCGACTCGCCGAACTGATGACCGAAAACCACGAGATTCAGGCCTCCCTCGGCGGTTCGGGAGAGGCGATCGACGCCCTCATCGCCGACTGCCGAACCTGCGGGGCCCTGGCGGCCAAGCTCGCCGGAGCGGGCCTGGGCGGCACCGTCATCTCATTGACGGACGACCCGGACGGGCTTGAGGCGAAGCTACGGGCGAAGGGCCGCACAAGAATCATGCGTCCCGCCTTCGGCTCAGGCTTGACGTTGGGCTGACGCCTCGGTCAGACTTTCAGTCGGAGGGAGAGCAGAGGCAACGATGCCCCGCCCTGACGAACGCCCCGGACCGGACTTCAACTTTTTGGCCGGCCGATGGCGGACCGAAGTCCCCGGCGGAGTCTACGAAGAGGTCTGGCTGACCCCGACGGCCAACGCCGTCTCCGGCCACGCCCGAGAAGTCCGGGATGGCCGAACCGCCTTCATGGAGTTCTTCTCCTTGGAAGACGGCCCCGACGGCTGGAGCCTCAACATCCTCCTTGGCGCCGCAAGCCGAGGGCCCAAGGTTCCGGCCGTCTTTCGCCTGGTCGAACATCGGGCCGGCCGGCTGATCTTCCGCCGAGATTCGGAGGGGTTTCCGAAGCAGATCGAGTACCACAGCGGCGGGAGATTCCACCTCACCTGCATCCTGATCGGTGAGGAGGAGAAGCGGACCGAGACCCTCGACTTCCGCCGAGAGCCCTGATCCACGGCGGTGGGCCGGGCGGAGGCCATGCTCCTCCGTCCGGCCCTCTCTTTTGGGCGTTTGCTTCAGGCTGCGGTCCGGTCGACCCGGAACCTTCCGACCATTTCGGCGAGTTCGCTTGAGATCCTTTCCAGATCGGCGGTGACCTGCTGGGCTCCGGCGGAGACCTCGGTCATCCCGGCGCTGATCTCCTCGCTCCCGGCGGCGGATTCCTCGCTGATGGAGGCGACGTTTCCGACGAGGCTGCTGACTTCGGCGGCCTGGGCGGCGACCTGGTCGGCCCGAGCCTGGGCGTCGGCGGCGAGCCGGGCCATCGTCTCGACGGCCTGGGTGATCCGGTCGAGCCCCTGGGAGGCTTCACGCCCGACCTCGCGGCCCTTCT
>JAKRSE010000193.1 GCA_022402505.1 Fimbriimonadaceae bacterium
TTCGGCTTCCGGCCGCTCCGGGGCTCTCCCCTGGACCTTGAACCAGACCCGCCTCACCTCCCGCAGCCTGGCCGGAGAGACCCAGACGGACCGGACCGAGGTTTCGACCTCCTATACCCAGGGCCGCTTCTTCGTGACCACCGGCCTGGCTCGGGAAGGGGTGCTTTCCCGGACCACCGCCGATTCCGCCACGCTTGAAAGGCAGTCCCTGGACACCCGAGGCCGGTACCTGGCGGGTCGCGGCTGGTCGGCCGGGTTTGGAGCCTCGCTGAGTCGGCTGCAGACCGGAGGAGACTCGGCGGCGGGGCGGGACCTGAGACTGGACATCGGCTACCGGCCCAACGACCGGTTCTCATCCACGCTGGAATACATCGACGCCGACCCGGGGAGCCTCACCGACCTCTCCCGATTCCAGAGCGGGTTCGGCCTCGGCTTCAACGGGAACGGGTTCAGCGGCGGGGTGGATGGCCCTTTCCTCACGACGACGGCCCGTGTTCGGCGCCTGGCCCTGGGCGGCGCATGGAACCCGGAAGAGTCCCTCTCGCTCTTCGGCCGGTTGAGCGTCTCCAGAAACCAGGGAGCCTTGAGCGCCGATACCGAGACGACGGCGCTCTCCGGCGGACTGGACTGGGGAGGATGGTCTTGGCTTCGGCTGAATGGAACCCTCGCCTACAGCCGCTCGCGGTCGCTCTCATCCCCCAGCCTGACCGAGACCACGGCTCTGGGATTCTTCGCTTCGGGGACCCCGGCGGGCCGGTTCAGCTTCACGACCGGGGCGTCGATCCTGCTCTCGGGAGGCAACACGGGCTTCGGCCAGAACTCCTGGCAGTTCGACCTGGGATGTCTGTACCGTCCGCTGGACCGACACAGCTTCGGTCTGAACGCCGGGCTCGGCCGATCCCGGGGCTATCTGCCCCAGGAGAGTCAGGACATCCAGGCCTTCTATCGGTACGAAGTGATCCGGGGACTCGAAGTGGGGCTGAGCCACCGCTGGCGGGACATCGCCAACCTGGACCCGACGGTGACGGGCGGCGCATTTCGGAGCCGCGGATTCGATCTGGAGTTCAACTTCACCTTTGGGCGATAGGTCGGTTGGTCCGGCGGGTCCCTGATCCGGGGCGGCTTGCCGGTATCCTGCTCCTTCTGACCGTTCCCGAGGAGGGTCATGCATTCACATGAAAAGGACCTTTCAGCCCAACAACCGCAAGCGGAGCAAGACCCACGGGTTCCGCATTCGGATGCGCACGACCGACGGTCAGAACGTTCTGAAGCGCCGGCGGGCCCGCGGCCGATATCGGCTGGCGGCCTGACGGGGCTGTCCCCGGCCCGATTCGAGGCCGTTTTTTCCGACGGTGTCCGCGCCTCTGGTTCCCATCTTCGCCTCTCGGCACTGCCCGGTTCGGGCAAGGTCGGCGTGGCCGTCGCCCGTCGTCTCGGCTCGCATGCGGTCCGCAATCGTCAAAGGCGGCGCGTGCGAGAGGCCCTTCGCCTCCTGGGGGCGCCCCCGCCGTCGATGGACCTTGTCGTCTCCGTCCGCCCCTCGTGCGCGAAGACGGACTTTGCGGAGATTCAGGACGAGCTGACCCGGCTGCTGGAACGATGTCAAGCCCTGATCCTGGACCGGAACCCGGCCGACTCTCCCTCGACCGACGGATCGGGATCGCCCTGATCCGCGGCTACCAGAAGTCGACGCGCTGGATGCCGCCGACCTGCCGCTTCACGCCCAGCTGCAGCGCCTACACCCTGGAGGCCGTTCGGCGGTATGGACTGCTGAAAGGCTCATGGCTCGGCATCAAGCGGATCGCCAGGTGCCATCCTTACAATCCTGGCGGAGAAGACCCGGTCCCCTAGGGGCCTCTCCGCGCCCGACGTCGCCGCATCCATGAGCAAGCAACAGCCGCCCGGCTCTCGATCCATCAACACCCTGCTGATCGCCGCATTGGCCTACACGGGGTTCCTGCTCATCTTCAACTCGCAGAATCGAGGCGGGCCCCAGCGGCCGGCGGCGGAGATTCTGCAGTCGATGCGGGCCGATGCGGCGGGCCTGCGCGACGTCTCGCTCTCCCGATCCCTGCCGACCTACAACCAGGCGCTCGGCGAAGAGGCCAAGAAGACGAACATGCCCGAAGCGGTTCGTCGGCAGCTTGAGTTGGAAGCCGCCGTGCTGGTGGCCGACGCCGAGTTCAAGAGCGCGATCTATCGGCAGCAGGTGGACAAGGCCAATGCCGCTCGGGCCTACGACAAGCTGAACCGGGCCTACATGACGATCAAGACCCAGTGGAACGGTCGTCACACCTCGCCCGAGTGGTCCGAGCCCGTGCCCGTGACCCCGGCCCCCCGCCTGGGACTGCCGGAGGCCACCGCCTCGCCCAAGGAAGTCTATGACCGCATCGTCGCCCAGCTGAGCGCCGAGAGCAAGACGCACCTGGTCTACGGCCTCTTTCCC
>JAKRSE010000194.1 GCA_022402505.1 Fimbriimonadaceae bacterium
CTTGGGCTCGGGCATCTGGTCGTAGATCTGCCGCAGGACCGGAGCCATCTTCTTGCTCAGCCGGCCGGCGATGATCATCACGTCCGCCTGGCGCGGGGTCGCTCGGAAGGCCTCGCTGCCGAAGCGGGCCAGGTCGAACCGGCTGCCGGCGGTGGACATCATCTCGATCGCGCAGCAGGCCAGTCCAAAGGTGAGCGGCCAGAGGGCGTGAGCCCGGGCCTGATGGATGCCCCCTTCCACCACGTCGGCGATCGTCTGCGAACTGGTGACGACCACGTTGCCCGCCTTCTGAATGTCGCCCAGAACCGGAGTCGAGCTGTCGTGCAGCACCAGCGTCTCGACCTTTTTCGGCATATCGATCCATTCTACTCTCCAAGGCCAACCGGGATCGCGCTCGGTCGGCCGATCGGGCCGCATCGCCCATGCCAAAATCCGATGGATGAGGGACGAGACGACGGCGAGGCAGGGCGCTCCGCTTCGTCCCGCCAGGAAGAGGGCCGAGCCCCGCCGGAGACCGCTTCCCTGGCTCTCGATCATCGTCTGGTCCGGAGCGCTTCTCTGGCTGATCGCCCTGCGGGCCCACGGGTCGGCAGCCTCCGCCTGGGCCGTCACCCTGTTCAGCCCCGCCCTGCTGACCCTCCCACTGGCCGCCTGTGTGACCGCCCTGGTCTTCCGAAGGTTCGGCCTGGCGACGTTGAACCTGGCCGCGGTCCCGGCCCTCGCCCTGCTCATGGGCTGGTACCGTCTGCCCGCCGCCGGAGCCCAGGGCTCGGAAGCGGCGCTGAGGGTGATGACCTACAACATCCTGAGCTGCCGGATGGGGGACTGTCGCGATGTCGCCGCCGAAATCCGACGCAGCTCGCCCGATGTGGTCCTGCTTCAGGAGGCGGGCGGACCGGAGATTCAGCGGCGCCTGACCGAAGCCCTGCCGGAGTACCGGTTCCTGGGGCACAACCTCCGACTGGTCCTCACCCGCCTCCCGGTCCGCGAGTACTCGGTCGAAATCCTCGCCCCTCGCGACTACCACGGCTACACCCAGGCGGTTCTGGAGACCCGAGGCGGGCCGGTCCGCTTCGTCTCGCTGCATCAGCCCAGCTACCGGCTGAAGGATGTGTGGCTGAAGAGCCCCGGCTCCGTCTTGAAGCAGCCGGTCCGGGTCGCCCGGCATCAGATGAAGCTGATCCGCGAGCTGACCCGACGCTTTCCCGGCAACGACTCGGTGCCGACCGTCATCGGCGGAGACTTCAACTCGCCGCCCGCAGGCCCGCAGTATCAGGCGATGAAGGAGAGGTACCAGGATGCCTTCCGGACGGCGGGCTCGGGCTGGGAGGCCACCTATCCGTCGCAAAGTCCGATCCTTGCCCTGGACCGAATCTGGGTCGACCGAAGGTGGCGGGTCCTCTCGGCCAAGATCCCGGATTCCAGGGCCTCCGACCACCGACCGGTCGTGGCCGACCTTGCGCCGCGCGATTTTGGCCGGACTGGACGCCCGGAGAGATAGACTCGGGCCACTGTGCCGGACGGGACGCTCCCATTGATCATCGGACTTGCACTGGGCTGGGCCGCCGGCCTCGCGCTTGACCTGCTGTTCTGGTCCCGGCGGCCGAGGTCCGACTGGCGAGCCAGAGCCCTGGAGGCGGAGGCAGCCCGCGACCGCCTCGCCGCTCAGGTCGAAGAACTGCGGCAGAAGAACGAGGCTTCCCAGCACGATCTGGAGACCCTCCGGCACGCCCACTCGGCCTCGATCCAGCGGCTGAACCGCCTGGAAGCCGCCTCGGACCGCTCGCCCGAATCCGCTCCGGGGGATCGGCCTTGAACTTTCACGACTCCCGCTCCGCCGAGGAGATCATCGCCTACCGGGGCCGGAAGGTGGCGGTGCTGGCCGGCATCGTCGTGTGCGGCCTGCTGGTCTGGGGCCTCGCGCCCGAACCGCAGCCGCAGTTCACGGCAACGACCGACATCCCCGCGGACTGGCTCCCGGGACGTCCCCTGCGATCCGTTGGGACGGGGCCGCCGGGGGCGAGGGTGGCCTACGTCATCGGGAGCATGGACGGCCCGGCGACGACGGTCGGCCCCGACGGCCGCTGGACCCTTGAGTGGACGTCAGGCAACGACGTCGCCCCGGTCCTCTTCCTGCTCCCGATCGGAGTCGATTCGCCCAGGGTGACGGTCGAACTCCCGAAGCCCGATCCGGAGCTTTCGGCAAAGCTCGAGCCGGCCGGCGCCGGAAAGGAGGGGTGGCGGGCGTTGGTTTCCGGCCCTCCTGGTCTGGAGGTCGAGGCCCGCCGCGGCGACGACATTCTCGGGCGGTGCCGATTGGACGGGCAGGGGCGATGCGAGATCCTGATCCGGTCGAGCCAGGGATGGGGGATGCTCATCGTCTCCAACCGGCCTCGACTCCGGTACACGTTCCCCCGGCAGCATGTTCAGGCGCCGG
>JAKRSE010000195.1 GCA_022402505.1 Fimbriimonadaceae bacterium
GATCTCCTGAGACATGGTTCCCACCAGCCAGGCGGAGACCTTGCGGCACTTCAGCTCTCGGCTGCGCTCCATGGCCTTGCCGAAGAGCTCCTGCTTCGTCTCCAGCGTCGCCCGGGGGCTGAATGAGAAGGCAAGGAAGCCGAGGACTCCTTCGCCGTCCAGGATCCAGCGCAGGGAGACGAACCCGAGGGCGCCCTGGGTGTCCTCCGCCAGCCACCGGGCGATGCCGCCCGCCGCCCCGATCCTGCGGTCTTCCATGGCCAGGTCGGCGGCGGAATAGCTCACGCCGACTCCGGAGCCGTTCCAGAGCCCGGCGACCTTGTCCAGGTCCTCCATGCCTTCCACCTGGTGCAGCCAGATGGACTGGGAAGATGCACAACCCTGCCTCACAGGTTCCTTATTGGGCCCTGGTTGGACCGGCCAAACGGCAAAGATGACGGTATCCTCCTTGGGTCCCCGGGCCTTGGGCAATCGAACGATTTCGGTCCCGTAGAATGGCGCGCGGGAATCAGGAATCCATGAGTTCAGCGACGCACCCAGACTATCGGCCGGGCCTCGAGGGGGTCATCGGCGGCATCACGAAGATCGCCGAGATCAACAGCGCTTCGGCCACCCTGACCTATCGCGGCATCAACGTTCATGAGCTGGCCGAGAAGTCGACGTACGAGGAGACGGCCTATCTGCTCATCAACGGCCGCCTCCCGACGGCTCACGAGTTTGAGCACTACAAGCGGACTCTGGCCCACGAGCGGCCGATTCCTGAATCGGTCAGCAACATCCTGAAGCTGATCCCGCGGAACATCCATCCAATGGACGCCCTCAAGGTGGCCTATTCGGCGCTGGCTGCCTACGATCCCGACTACGCGGCGGCTCCGACCGACCACGCCGCCAACGTCCGCAAGGCCGAGCGGATCATCGCCAAGGCGGCGACGATCGTGGCGGCCCACTGGCGGATCTGCGAAGGGAAGGAGCCGATCTCGCCCGATCCTGAGCTGGACACGGCCGCCAACTTCCTCTACATGCTCTCCGGCGAGCGGGCGGATGAAGAGACCGTGAAGGTGATGGATGCGAGCCTGATCCTTTACGCGGAACACACCTTCAACGCCTCCACCTTCGCCAATCGCGTGACGGTGGCGACCCTCAGCGACCTCTATTCCGGCATCGTCACCGGCATCGGAACCCTCAAGGGCCCCCTGCACGGCGGCGCGAATGAGGAGGCGATGCGGATGCTGCTGGAGATCGGCACCCCCGAGAACGCCGAGCCCTGGCTCCGAAGCGCTCTGGCCGGCAAGAAGAAGGTCATGGGATTCGGCCATCGCGAGTACAAGAACGGAGACTCGCGAGCCGCCTATCTCACCAAGATGGCCAAGAAGGTCGCCGAGAAGAAGGGCGTGCCGAAGTGGGTCGAGATCGGAGACATCATGACGAAGATCATGGTGGAGGAGAAGAACATCCACCCGAACGTGGACTTCCCGGCCGCCTATGCCTACTACATGCTGGGGATTCCGATCGACCTGTACACTCCGATCTTCGTGATCGCCCGCGTGGCCGGCTGGAGCGCCCACGCCATCGAGCAGCTGGACAACAACCGGCTCATCCGACCGACCTGCATCTACGACGGTCGCTCGGGAGTGCCTTACGTTCCGATGGCGGACCGATGACGTGCGCGCTCCGGGCGCGTATCCTTTGAGAGGAGGATTCCTGGAGTGTCCGTCGATCCATCGGTGCTGAAGGCCCTGCAGGCGGCCGTTGACGCAGACCCGGAGAACCCGGGTCTGCGTCGGCATTTTGCGGGGCTTCTTCTGCAGGCAGACCTTCCGAATGAGGCCCTGATCCAGCTGCAGGCCGGACTGGCCCAGAGCCCGGCTGATCTCGACTTGATCGACTCGGCGGGGCAGGCGGCCTCGGCGGCGGGGAAGCAGGCGGTCGCCGAGGGCTATCGCCGGCTGTCGGAAGCCCTTCGGTGGAACTCGGCGGCAAAGCTGGTGGGCGAAGAGCCTGAACCGATCCGCCTTCCCGCCCAAGGGCGTCCGGAAGCCGACCGAGCCGACCTGCCGACCGACCGCACGGAAGCCACCCTGGCCGATGTGGCGGGCATGGAAGATGTCAAGCAGCGCCTGACTCTGGCCTTCCTCGGCCCAATGAAGAATCCGGAGATGCGGGCCGCCTTTCGGAAGAGCCTCAAGGGCGGGCTTCTGCTTTACGGGCCTCCCGGCTGCGGCAAGACGCATCTGGCTCGGGCCCTCGCAGGTGAGCTTCAGGCCAGGTTCATGTCCATCGGCCTCAGCGACGTGCTGGACATGTACCTCGGTGAATCGGAGAAGAACCTCCACGAGATCTTCGAGAGCGCCCGGCGGCTCGCCCCGATCGTCCTCTTCTTCGACGAGGTGGACGCCCTCGGCCGCAAGCGAAGCCTGACCCG
>JAKRSE010000196.1 GCA_022402505.1 Fimbriimonadaceae bacterium
CCCACCGACCGCATGGTCCTGCTCGCCGGGGTCGAGGCGCAGGTCCAGGTTCAGGGCCAGACCCACCCCTTGAGCGCCAACCGCTACTCCGGTGCGGTCCACCCGCAGGGCCATCTCCTTCTGGAGGAGTTCCGATGGGGCGACTGGGTGGAATGGATTCACCATACGGGGCCCACCCGGATCGCCCGACGGGTCGGCATGGTTTCGGGAAAGAACACGGTCACGATCGAGTACGAAAATCTCGGCACGATCCCCGTCCATCTGGAGCTGACCCCGCTGGTCTGTCACAAGGATTATCACGGAAACTTCCGAAGCTCGCTGGACTACCCGGAACACCTGAGCCGAGGCCCGGAGCAGACCGTCGTCGAAGCGGAGGGGATCCGGCTCTTCCTCACCCACTCCGGCTTCCAAGCCACGATCCACGAGGGCTGGTACTACCGGTTTCACCACCTGAGAGAGGAGGAGCGCGGGCTCGACCCGGTGGATGACCTCTACGCTCCGGTGATCCTTGATTCGGTGCTGGGACCGGGCGAAAAGCTCCGATTGACCGCGTCGGACCGCGAGGAGGCGGTCGGGTTCGACTTCTGCGGACTCCTCCCCGCGCCGCCGGACGATCTGGAGACCCGACTGGTGCGGGCCGCTCGGGTCTTCGACATCGAGACCCCGCTCCGGACCTCGATCCTGGCCGGCCTCCCCTGGTTCACCGACTGGGGCCGAGACACGATGATCGCCCTCCCCGGGCTCTGTCTGGAAACGGGCCGCTGGGATGCGGCCGCCGCCATCCTCAGAGCCTATGGCCGTCAGATGCGCCACGGCCTCATCCCGAACCGCTTCGTCGATGACGGCTCCGAGCCTGACACGAACACGGTGGACGCGACGCTTTGGTATGCCAACGCCGTCTACGCCACGCTTCAGGCGCATTGGGACGAAGAGCTGGCCGAGGAGATGCTCATCCGCCTGACCGACGCCTTCCAGCATCATGTCCGCGGCACCCTCTTCGGCATCCAGGCCGATCCCACCGACGGGCTCCTCCGCCAGGGAGAAGCGGGCGTTCAGCTGACCTGGATGGACGTGAAGATCGGCGACTGGGTCGTGACTCCCCGCCACGGCAAGCCGATCGAAATCGCCGGGCTCTGGGTGAACTTCCTCCGGGTGCTGGAATGGCTGGGCGCCAAACTGGACCGCCCTCAGATCAAGGCTGTGGAGCTGGCGCGACGGGCTGAAGCCTGTTTCGAAGAGGTTTTCTGGAGAGACTCCCTCGGACACTATCTGGACGTCGCCGATCCCGACGACGGCACGCTGCGCCCGAATCAGATCATCGCCATGAGCCTCCCCTTCAGCCCGATGTCGGGTCGGCGGGCTGAGAAGGCGTTGGACACCGTGCGGACGGAGCTTCTGACTCCCAAGGGGCTCCGGACGATGGCCCGCCACGAGATGGGCTATCGAGGCCGGTTTGAGGGCTCGATGACCAGCCGCGATTCCGCCTATCACATGGGGACGGTCTGGCCCTGGCTCTTGGGCCCCTATGTCTCCGCCTGTCTTCGGCTGGGCCGCCTGGCCGCCGCAGAAGAGGCGATCGGCTACTTCGCCGAGATGCTGGACGAAGCCGGCCTGGAAGGGATCAGCGAGGTCTACGACGGCGATCCGCCCCAGAGGCCAGGCGGCTGTCCCTGGCAGGCCTGGAGCCTGGGAGAGGCGCTCAGAGCCCTGCGCGAAGTGTCCCGCGCCCGCGCGTCCATGCCTGTAGATTGATCCCGGGCGGTGGAGAACCGCCGCCGCCTTTCGCTCAAAACCAGAGACCCCGCGCCCGCTCCCGGCGTCCATATCTTGCCGACCGACGCTCATGTGCCGCCCCTTCTGCCATCTCCACAACCACACCGAATACTCCCTGCTCGACGGCGCGACTCGGATCAAGCCGATGGTCAAGCGGGCCAAGGAGATGGGCATGGAGGCCCTGGCGATCACCGACCACGGCGTCATGTTCGGCGCGGTCGAGTTCTACTATGAGTGCCGGGCCCAGGGGATCAAGCCGCTGGTCGGCATGGAGGCCTACATCGCCCCCGGCGGAATCAAGTCGCGGGGGAGGGGGGAAGAGAAGGACTCGTTTCATCAGCTCCTCCTCGCCCGCAACGCCGAGGGCTACCGAAACCTCTGCCGCCTCCACTCGATTGCGGCTCTGGACGGATTCTATCGGCGACCCAGGATCGATCACGACCTGCTCCGCGCCCACAGCCGCGGCCTGATCGGCAGCACCACCTGCATCGGCAGCGAGATCAATCAGGCGATCCTCGGGGACGACTTTGAACGGGCCAACTGGCTCGCCGGCTGGTACAAGGAGACCTTCGACGAAGGGTGCTACTTCGTCGAGCTGCAGGACCACGGGCTCGCGGCGCAGAGGCTGATGAACGAGCATCTGA
>JAKRSE010000197.1:0-18258 GCA_022402505.1 Fimbriimonadaceae bacterium
GCTCGGTGAGGAGAGGCGAGAGGGCGAGGATCGGCAGAAGCAGGAAGACGGCGACCGGAACCAGGCGGCGGAGTCGGTCGTTCATGTCCAGCGGATCAGCAGTAGGCGATCTGCCGCTTGGCGTTCTCGTGGCTCGGGTCGAGGCGGAGGACCTCGGCGAAGAGAGCGCATGCCTCGGTGTCCATGCCGAGCATCATCATCGTCATGCCGAGGTCGTAGATGGCGCCGACATGGTTGGGGTTGGCATCCACGACCGCCGTGAGGGTGGCCATCGAGCCGTCGAAATCCCCTTCAAAGCCCTGGATCAGGCCCAGTTGCCATCGGGCGTCGGCGTGCTCGGGGTCCTGGGCAAGCACGGCCTCAAGGTAGGTCCGCGCCATCCCATACTGTCCATTGCACCGGGCGTCAAACCCGAGTTGGTAAAGCTGCTGAAGGTCCATGCCCAGGCGAGCTTCAAGAGATCGAAGCGGCTCGAATATACCCGCCTGTTCGCCCGCCCCGGTGCAAAAACCAGGGGAAGTGTCGGTGCGCCGCAAAACAAAAGGGCCGGATCGTCTCTGCGCACCGGCCCTTTTGCCTCACGATCAGGCGGTGCCTGGCTCCAGTTTCGGCGGGACCGCCGGGAACTTCGGCTTCAGGTCCGAAGGATCGTCGGCGGGCGTCTGAGTTCCACCCGCGGGGTCATCGTCGCTCGATGCCGGCTTCTCGCTCACGCTCCGACCGTCCAGGATCGCGAGGAAGCCTTCTCGGTCGATCGTCTCGCGGTCCAGCAGGTACTGGGCGATCTCGTCCAGAGCCCGGCGGTTGGTCTGCAGAATCTGCTCCGCCCGCTCGCGGTTGTGCTCGACGATCTTGCGGACCTCTTCGTCGATGATCCGGGCGACCTCCTCGCTGTAGTCCCGATCCTGGTCGTAATCGCGGCCGAGGAAGGGGTTGCGGTGAGTCCGGCCGATCGCCATGGTTCCCAGCCGAGAGGACATTCCGTACTCGGTCACCATCGCCCGGGCGATTCGGGTGACCCGCTGAAGGTCGTTGCTGGCTCCGGTGGTCACGCTGCCGAAGATGATCTCTTCGGCGACCCGTCCGCCCAGGAGGGTGGCGATCCGGTCGTGCAGCGACTGCTCGCTGTGGAGATAGGTGTCCTTCTCCGGCAGGTGCCAGGTGCTGCCCAGCGACATTCCGCGAGGCAGGATGGTGATCTTGTGGACGGGGTCCGCGTGCTCCAGCTTCTCGCCGACCAGGGCGTGTCCGGCCTCGTGGTAGGCGATGATGCGGCGTTCGGTGCCGTCCATCACCCGGCTCTTCCGCTCGGGGCCCGCCATGACGCGGTCCAGGGCGTCGTCGATGTCGAGCTGGCTGATCGTGTTGTGGCCTCGTCGGGCTGCCAGGAGGGCGGCCTCGTTCAGGCCGTTGGCCAGGTCGGCTCCGGTGAACCCGGGGGTTCGCTTGGCGACTGTCGCCATGCTCACGGCAGCGTCGATCGGCTTGCCCTTTCGGTGGATGTTGAGGATCATCTCCCGGCCCTTGACGTCCGGGGGATCGACGACGACCTGCCGGTCGAAGCGGCCCGGGCGGAGAAGGGCGGGGTCCAGGACGTCGGGCCGGTTGGTGGCGGCGATCATGATGACCCCGCTGTTCGCGTCGAAGCCGTCCATCTCGACCAGGAGCTGGTTGAGGGTCTGCTCCCGCTCGTCGTGTCCGCCGCCGAGACCGGCGCCTCGCTGGCGTCCGACGGCGTCGATTTCGTCGATGAAGATAAGGCAGGGCCGGTGGGCCTTCGCCGTCTCGAAGAGGTCGCGCACCCGGGCCGCTCCCACGCCGACGAACATCTCGACGAAGTCCGAACCGCTGATGTGGAAGAAGGGAACGCCCGCCTCGCCGGCGATGGCTCGGGCCAGGTGGGTCTTGCCGACTCCGGGAGGTCCGGTCAGAAGGATTCCCTTGGGGATCTTGGCTCCCAGCTGGGAGTACTTCTTGGTGTTCCGAAGGAAGTCGACGATCTCAAAGAGCTCTTCCTTGGCCTCGTCGATGCCGGCCACATCGTCGAAGGTGACCTTCGGCGTGTTCTCACCGGCCCGGCGGGCCCGGCTCCGACCGAAGTTCATGGCCTGGTTTCCGCCCGCCTGCTGAGGCCGGATGAAGAGGAAATAGATGAGGCCGACGATGAGGAGCGGTCCGATCAGGAAGCCCAGGAAGGGCAGGATGCCCTGGATCGCAGGCGGATCGACCAGCTCGAGGCTGGCTCCGGTCGCCTGGATCTCTTCCGAGAGGCGGCTGCCCGCTTCACTGGTGGCGGGAGGGGTCCGCACTTCGAACCGCTCCTTGCTGCCCACGAACTCGCCGCGGATCGTCTCCTGCTGCCATTTGACGGCGTCGATCTCGCCGTCCTTCAGGGCCTTCTGGAACTCGGTGAGGGTCAGACGTTTCGTCGCATTGCCGACGAGCGCCGAGCCCACGCCGGACTGACTGCCGTTCAGCACGTTGAGCAGGAGAATGCCGCCGACCACCGCCAGAAAGACGATGGAGAGCAGTCGCAGGGGGTTGCCGTTCTTCAAATGAGGAACTCCAAGGGAAGGGTCCGCCTTCCCTTAGACCTTACGCCAGGGGGTTGACCCTCGTTCCGGTCATTATGGCCCGTCAGGGACCTCCCTCGGTCGAAGCCGGAGGTGGACCGGACGTTCGGCCCCTGAATCCCTGGCCCGGTCGGCAGGCGCAGAGCCCGGCAGCCAGACCGGGCCGACCAGATCGCAGACCAGCGGAAGCCGAGCCCTGGCGGCCGGAGTCAGCCTGCGGAAGGCATCCAGCTCGCGGATCGGCACCCGGCGGCCGCCGGATTCCAGGGCGTCTTCTCGGCCGACCGTCCGGAAGTAGAGGGTCCCCTTCAGCCCCGCCGGATCGAGCCGCGCGTCCAGACCCGCGCCCGGATTCAGGGCTCCGAAGGTCGCTTCCAAGACCCAGCCGAACTCCGGGCTTTCCACCTCTCCGGGAAGGGTGAGGGGATGCCGGAAGGGCTCGGTCGGGCGCGTCTGCCGCAGGTGGACCCGCTCATCCGTCCACTCGGCGGTGACGGCCGACGCCTCCGAATGGACGGCGCCGCGTCCGCCTTGGATCACCCCTTCGGCCAAGGCGAGGGTCTGATCTCGGTTCAGCGGCGAGCCGAGCATCGCGGCCACGAGTCTGAGGCCTCGGCGAAGAAGGGGCTCCGGTTGAGCGGCCAGGCGGATTCGATCGAAGGCGGCCTCGCAGTCTCGGGTCAGCCAGGCGAGCTCGCCGTTCAGCGGGATCTCGGCGCGTTCCAGGGCGGCGGCGGCAAAGCCGTTGAGCATCCGGTCTTCGGCGGCTGCCTCTTCGGCCAGGTGGATCAGCGCGGGACGGAAGCCGGGATGGACCGATTCGAACTCGGGAAGCAGCCGGTGGCGGACCCGCGCCCGGGCCAGGCTGAGGTCCGAATTCGAGGGGTCGTCGTGGAACCAGAGGCCATTTTCCAGGCACCAGGCCCGTGTTTCGGCCCGCGTGAAGGGAAGGAGCGGCCGGATGAACCCCTCGTGGGCCGGCGCGATCCCCTGAAGCCCTTCCAGACTGGTCCCGCGGGCGAGGCGGAAGAGGATCGTCTCCAGGTGATCGTCCTGGGTGTGGGCGGTGGCGATCGCCGGAGACCCGAGACGGAATGCCGCCTGCCGAAGGAAGCTCTTCCGGGCCTCGCGACCCGCCTCTTCGATCCCGATGCGGCTCTCCCGGGCGATGGCGGGCACGTCGGCTCGACCGCCGACGAAGGGCAGGCTTCGGGAGTCGGCGAAGGCCTGAACGCGGGCCATCTCGTCGTCGGCTTCAGGACGGAGGCCGTGGTGGAGATGCGCGACGATGACGTCGGCCTGGAGGCGGTGCAGAAGGTCCACCAGGCAGACGGAGTCCGCGCCTCCGGAACAGCCGACGACGACCGGACTGCCGCTCGGAATCAGACCCGTCTGGGCCAGGTGTACGGCCAGGCGATCGAGCATCGGTCTGGCTAGGTTGGCACGGTGGGGGACCGGGCGGCCGGGCGGGTACCGTCGATGGGGAGGGAAGCGCGTGCGGATCATCGGGAACATCGTGGATCTGATCCGCCAGGCGGGGAGCCTGGGGCAGAGCCGCGTCCGCTCGGAAGATCTGGGAGACGCCCTTCAGCGGGTCAGTCCGGAGGAGGGGGCGGAAGTCCTGCGGGCTCTGCGGCCCTACGAGGCGGCGCAGGCCCTGATCGACGCCCCGACGGAGACGGTCCGTCGGCTCCTGGAATTCATCCCTGACGAGACGGTGGCCGCCTATCTGGACATCCTGCCGATGGACGACGCCATCGACCTGCAGGAGGAGATGGGGATGGAGCGCTGGGAGCGGCTGCTCACCCTGATCCCGGCCCAGGATGCGGCCGAAATCCGGCGTCTGCAGGCGGCTCCTCGCGGATCGGTCGGCCGGCTGATCACCGAGGCCTTCTTCCGCGTGGGTCCGGATTCAACGATGGAGGCGATCCTCGCGGACCTCCGGCTGGCGAACCCGGCGAAGTACGAGACGATCAACGACCTCTACGTCCTGGATGACGCGGACCGGCTGATCGGCGTGGTGAGCATCCGGAGGGTCCTGCGGAGCCGTCCTGACCAGACGGCCCGCGAAGTGATGGACCCCGAACCGATTTCGGTCCTGCGGTCCACCAGCGGCGAGGAGGCGGCCCGCACGATGAGCCGGTACGGCTTCTATGCCCTGCCGGTGCTGGACGAGCAGGGGCGGATGGTCGGCGTTCTGACCGGAGACGACGCACAGGAGATTCTGCAGGAGGCCGAGACGAAGGATGTGCTCGCCTTGGGCGCGGTGAGCGGGTCGGCCGAGCCCTACCTCTCGCTCAACGTCTGGCACCTCTATGCCCGCCGGATGCCCTGGCTGATCGGCCTCTTTGTCGCCGAAACGTTCACCGGAATCGTGCTGAGGCACTACGGCCAGTCCGAAGAGGGCCTGAACATCAGCCCGCTGATGTACTTTGTGCCGCTGGTTATCGGCGCCGGCGGCAACTGCGGAAGCCAGGTGACGACGACGATCACCCGTGCGCTTGCGCTGAAGGAGATTCAGCCTGGGGAATGGTGGAAGGTGATCCTGAAGGAGCTTCTGGTCGCCCTGATGATCGGAGCCACGCTGGGGCTGATCGGGGCGCTCCGTGCGTCCGCTCCGGCTCCGTTCGGCTGGGAGCAGGAGCTGTCCATGAGCCTCCTGATCGCCTTCGCCCTGCCCGCGATCGTCGTATGGGCGGCGACGGTGGGGAGCTGCCTGCCGATCCTCGCCCAGAAGGCGGGCGTGGATCCGGCCGTGATGAGCGCTCCGTTCATCACCACCTTCGTGGATGCCACCGGCCTGATCATCTACTTCGAATTGGCCAAGCGGTTGATCCTTTCCCAGTGAACTGGGGAAACCTTTCCGGCGTCTTCTCTCGTTGAGAAGAGACATGAGGACGTCTTTCGCCGGTTTCCGGCTGATGCGCCTGGCCGCCTGGCTGGGCGTTTTGAGTCTTGGGGCTGCCCTTTCCGCTCAGACCCTTTCGCCGCAGGCCCCTGCGAGCCGGCCCGTGATCCTGGATCAGGCTCCGGCGGCGGCTGCTCAACCGACGGCCCCCGGCGCATTGACGGCCGAAGATCGGGAAAAGATCGTTCAGGCCGCGGCCGAGACCATCAAGCGGATGGCCTTCGTGCCCGGCGTGGACTTCAATTCGCTCGACGCGATGCTGGCCGAGGTGAAGCCGGACCTGGACAAGGCGGAGACTCCCACCGCGCTGGCCGGGGTCGTCAACCGGGCCCTGCAGAAGTTCGGATTCAGCCACATCTCGCTCTTCCCGCCGGAGTTCGGCGAGCGGCGGATCACGCAGCAGCGGGCGGGCATCGGGATCATGATCCAGATCGAGGAAGGCGGTCTTCGGGTCACCGACCTCTTCCCCGACAGTCCGGCCGTAAAGGCGGGACTCCAGCCGGGAGACCTCATCTTCGAGAGCGACGGACGTCCTGTTCGAGCGGTCGGCGACCTCTCCGGCGAGAAGGGGCAGCAGAGCCGGATCAAGCTCCGCCGAAACGAAGAGGTGCTTGAATTCACCGTCACCCGCGACACCTACCGGACCGTCATTCCGGAGACCCTCCGCTGGGAGGGCGAGGATGTCGCCGTGGTGAAGATTCCCACGTTCGACCAGGGCTACAGCCGGGACAACGTCGACCGGATCATGGCCGAGGCCTCACGGGCGAAGATGATCGTCCTCGACCTGCGGAACAACGGCGGCGGCATGGTCTTGAATCTCCAGCACCTGATGGGGCACTTCCTGGATCGGCGAGACCAGCCGCTGGGCACCTTCATCGGCCGCATGGCGGTGCAGGAGTTCGAGCGGACCACGGGTCGCAAGGCTGAGAACCTGGCCGAAGTGGCCGAGGCGACGACGGCCAAGGTCCGGGCCTTCTCCCGCCGCGAGGTTCAGCCCTACGCCGGCCGGGTGACGGTCCTCATCAACGGCGCCAGCGGCAGCGCGAGCGAGATGGCGGCGGCGGCTCTGCGAGACCATCGCCAGGCCAAGCTGATCGGCGAGCGGTCGGCGGGAGCCGTCCTCGCTTCCATGATCCTTCCGCTTCGAGACGCGGGCGGCTTCTGGATTCAGGTACCGATCACCGACTACGTGACGATCAGGGGTCGCCGTCTGGAAGGGAACGGCCTGGAGCCGGACATCGCCGCGAAGCTGCCCCGGTTCGGCGAGCCGGACGAGGCGGTCGCCAAGGCGGTCGGCCTGCTCAAGGAGACGGCCTCCAGAAACTGATCAGGCCCGAATGGCCCCGTCCCTGCCTGCCTCGTCCTTCTTGATGAGGTCGGTCAGAGGCCGGGGCCGGACTCCGTTGGGAGCCGGCGGAGGCTGAACGGATCGGTACTCGACTCGGAGCGTGGCTCCCGGAACGGTCTCCGTTCCCATGCGGGAGGCGGTGATCGCGCTGAGGAGGGCCCCGTCGGACACGCGGACGGCGAGGGTCGCTTCCAGGTCCGCCCGAGTCAGGCGAAGGATCGCCGCCCGCCCCTGCGGTGTGTCCACCTCGGCTCCCAGGGTGGCCTCCGAGTCTCTCACCAGTTCGGAGACCAGAGAGGTGCCAAGCAGGAGCCGCATGAGGATCGGGTCGATCCTCCCGCCGGCTTCGGTGTAGAGCCGGGAGACCTCCTCCGGAGCGGCCGGTCCCTGATATCGGTTCTGTCCGGACCAGATCGTCAGCCGTCGGCCGTCATAGTCCCAGCCCCGGGAGTCTTCGATCTGCGCCAGCCGGCCGCCCCGGGCAAAGATCCTGCGCTTCCCTTCGCCGTCCGAAACTTCGGCCGAGAACTCGCCGGTCTCGGCGTGAGCCAGGGCTTCGTTCAGAAAGGTCCGAACCTCCGGAGCTGCCGCCGCGGGCAGGCTCTCGGTCGTCCAAGCGGCGACCCTCCGGCCTTCCGGCCGCTCGTCTGCCTTCACGTCGGCGGGTTCGGCCCACTGAATCTGAGTCTCTTCGACGCCGGAGACCGCCTGAATCCTGAGCCGGGTCGGCCGGTGGCGGGAGTCCAACTCCAGGGCCAGACGGCCTCCCGAGGCGAGCAGGCTCCACCTGCCGGACCGGTTGACCGCCTGCCAGCCTCGACCCGCCGCCGAGTTCTGGAGGAAGCTGGAAAGGCCTGCCGGCTCCAGGAGAACGCCCACGATCGGGTCCAGGACGGTGAGGGCGCCCGACGTCGCCTGCAGGAGGCTCTGGGCTTCCGGCCGGGCGGAAAGGGTGTACCGTCGCAGAGCTGGAATGGCGGTCGCGACCGTCTTGGGACCGACGATGACGACCCGACGCTCGCCCTTCTGGGTCATCGTGATCCTGGCGGCCCGAGGCGGGGTGGCGACGACGGTGTACCGTGTGGTGCCGCCGGGACGGGCGACCCGGATGTCGGCCTGAAACCCTTTGGGGTTCTCCAAGGATCGAGCCACCAGGGTCTGGATCACGGTTGAACTGTCGAGTTGGGAAGCCAGGTAGGCGAGGGGAATCATCGTTCTGATCGTCTCAGGGTCTGCCGAGCCCGGCCGGGGCGCGGCCGCGCTGGACCACCAATGCCAGCGCCAGGACGGGAGCCAGGTAGGGAAGGGCCTGCCAGAACTCCGGCGGGAAGTTTACTCCCAAGACTGCATTGTTCTGGAAAAGAATCTGGAGGCTGTAGGCGAGTCCGAAGGCGAGGCAGGCGGCCAGAGCCGGGATCGGCCTCCAGCCGGCCAGGATGAGGGCGGCGAGGGCGATGTACCCGCGTCCGGCGGTCATCTCCTTGCTGAAGCTGCCGGCGGTGGAGGCGATCATCAGCCCGGCGAGGCCGCAGAGCAGGCCGGTCGCGATCAGGGCCTTCCAGCGGATCGTCACCGGGTCGATTCCCATGATGCGGGCCTTGTCCGGGTCGTTGCCGACCGCATTCAGACGGAGGCCGGCCCGGGTTCGGACGAGAAAGACCGACGCGCCGATCGCGGCTCCCAGGGCGAGGACCCAGTAGATCGGCTCCGGCAGGGAGGGCACTCGGCTGGGACTCTGCAGCGGGCCGGCCGTTTCCGCCAGGAACCCGGTCCCGCCGATCGCCAGGGCGTTGATCCCCATGCCGCTGATGACGTGGTCCACCTGGAAGGCCTGGGTCAGCCAGGCGTGGAGCAGGGCGATGAGAACCCCCGCGGTCAGGGCTGCCCCGAGGGCGGCGAAGGGATTGCCGGTCGCGAGTCCGACCAGGGCTCCCACGCAGGCGGAGGTCAGCATCTTTCCTTCCAGGCCGATGTTGACGACGCCGGAGCGCTCGGAGGCCATGCCCGCCAGAGCCGCGAGGGTCAGCGGAGTGGCATAGCTGATGACGCCGATGACGAAGGAGCCGAACGCGCTATCCATGAGTTCCTCCCCGCCGGAAGCGGAAGGCGGCAAAGACGAGGATCACCAGCCCCAGGAGCAGCGAACTGACGCCCTTCGGGATTCCGTCCAGGCTCAGATTGGCGGTGCCGACATCGACCAGGGCGAAGAGGAAGGCCGAGGGGATGAGGGCCCAGGCGGTCGGTCCGCAGAGCAGGGCGACTCCCAGCGCGTCGAATCCGTAGCCTCCGGCGAGCCCGGGGAAGAGTCGGAAGTCGGATGACAGCACCAACAGGGCCCCGGCCAGTCCGCTCAGGGCTCCGCTGGCCGCCATCGCCTTCCAGAGAATGGTCTTCGTCTTGACGCCCGCCACTTCGGCCGCCTTGGGTCCGGATCCGACGGCGGCAAGCTCATAGCCGCCGACCGATCGGCGGAGCCAGACGATGGTGGCGGTCACCACCAGCACCGCCACGAAGAAGGCGAGATTCCAGCGGAACGGCCCCTGGGTCACCAGATTCGGAAGCCGGGTCGCCTCGTCCAGCGATGCGGTGGTGGCGTTGGTCTGACCGTCGCCTTTCAGCGGTCCACGGGTGAGCCAGGTGATGAAGAGGAAGGCGATCTGGTTGAGCATGATCGTCGTGATGACCTCGTGGCCGCCCCGCCAAGCCTTGATCGCTCCGGCAGGCCAGGCCCAAAGGGCTCCGAAGAGCGCGCCCGCAAGCATCGCTCCGACGATTCCGACCGGCCCGGGAACGGCCAGCCCCACGAGGACTGCTCCCAGGCCGCCCATGAGGATCTGGCCTTCGGCGCCGATGTTGAAGAGACCGGCGCGCAGGGCGACGAAGACGGCCAGACCTGCCAGCATCAGCGGAGTCATCCGGCCGAGGATGTTTCGCCACCCGGCCGGCTTGCCCAGCACCGCGAGCATGTCGGCGAGGGTCTGCGGCGGAAAGACCCCGATGGACTGGAGGGCTGCCCACAGGACTGCGAAGCTCCCCAGCACCAGGGCGACGTGCTTCCAGGACCAGGTCACGGCTCGCCTCCCACCATCATTCTTCCCAGAGCGGCTCGGTCTCGCGCCTGGTCGGCCGGCGGAAAGGCGAGGCGGCCGCCGTACATGACGGCGATTCGGTCGCAGTGGGTCAGCAGCTCGTCCAGGTCGAAGCTGACGACCAGTGCGGCCGCCTGACCCTCTCGGCAGCGTCGGCGGATCTCCGCATAGACGGCGTCGGTGCCGTCGATGTCCAGACCTCGGGCGGGCTGGAAGGCGAGGACGAGGCGGGGATCGGTGGCCAGAGCCCTTCCGGCGACGAACCGCTGTTGATTCCCCCCGCTCAGGCCGCGCATCTGGGATCGCGTGCCGCCGTGCCGAGTTCGGAAGACCTCTGCCGTCTGCCGTGCGAGGCCGGGCCGCTCGGCGAGCCGGAGCCACGGACCCTTGCGGAAGCGTTCGTTGCGCTGGAGCCCCAGGACGGCGTTCTCCTCCAGAGTCCAGTCTTCGATCACTCCTTCGGAGAGGCGGTCTTCCGGGATGATCCGCAGGCCGGAAGCAAGGAGATCGGCAGTCGCGGCCGAGCCCTTACCGAGGATCGAGATGGCGCCGGACGCAGCGGGTCGGAGGCCGGCAGCCGCCTGGACCAGTTCCCGCTGGCCGCTGCCGTCCACTCCGGCGATGCCGACGATCTCTCCGGCCCGGATCTCCAGATCGGCCTGCTTCACCGCCTCGTTGCGTCGGTCGCCCAGGATGGTCGCCTGCTGCCGCCGGAGGCGGACCTCGCCCAGGACGGGCCGGTCCAGGACGGGCGGCTCGACTCCGTGGCCGACGATCATCTCGGCCAGTTCGCCTTCGGTGAGGCCGGGCACGGGGCGGGATGCCACCAGCCGCCCCGCCCTCAGGACGGTCACGTGGGAGGCATGATCCAGGACTTCGGGAAGGCGGTGGGTCACGACGATGACGCAGGCTCCGTCGGCGGCGAGTCGGCCGAGGCTGGCGTAGAGGGCGTCGCCGTCGGCAGGCGAGAGCATGGCGGTCGGCTCATCGAGGATCATGATCTGGGCTTCGCGCCAGAGCAGCTTGAGGATCTCCAGCTTCTGAGCCCCCGCCGGACTGAGTTCGGAGGAGGGGGCCTTCCAGTCGAATTCGAATCCCATCCTCCGGGCCAGTTCGCCCGCCCGGGCTTCGGCGGCGGCCAGACCGAGCCATTCGCCGCCCTCGGCCCCCAGGATCAGGTTCTGCAGGTTGGTGAGTTCGGGGATGACGGCGTAGTGCTGGCTGACCATGCCGATCTTCAGCCGGATCGCGTCGGCCGAGCGCTGGAATCGGGTCGGCTCACCGCGGACCAGAAGCGTTCCGGCGTCCTGCGGATGCGAGCCGTAGAGGACCTTCATCAGGGTCGTCTTGCCCGCACCGTTTTCGCCGACCAGGGCCTGAATCGTCCCGAATTCAGCCCGAAAGTCCACCGAATCCAGGGCCGTGACGGAGCCGAACCGCTTGGTGATCCCGGACATCTGCACGGCCGGGGTCACGGCGATCCATCCTCCAGGTAGAGGCGGTAGGCGGCGGCGGTGGTCAGTTCGCCCTCGCCTCGGTCCAGCAGGTCCTGCATCACCTGCATCGCGGTTTCGGTGAGGGGATCGGGCAGGCCCAGCTCGGCCGCCAGCTCTCGGCAGTACCCGAAATCCTTGTGCTGGTTCGCCACGCTGAAGCCGGGAGACCAGTCTTCGTTCAGGATCTTCGGCCCGTAGTTCTCAAAGGCCCAGCTCCCGGCGGCACCGGAGGCCAGGAGCTCGCGCGCCTGCGCCACGTCCAGACCGGCTCGCTTGACCAGCGCCAGGCTCTCGCAGAGGCCGAGCAGGGCTCCGCCGACGGCGATCTGGTTGGCGGCCTTCAGCGTCTGCCCGGCTCCGGCCGGGCCGACCCGTTCGATCCTCCGGCCGTAGGCCTGCATCACCGGCAGAGCCTCCTGAAAGTCGGCTTCCTCGCCGCCGACGAAGATCGTGAGGGTGCCCTTTTCGGCTCCCATCGAGCCGCCGGTGATCGGGGCGTCCAGGAACCGGAGGCCCTGCTCGGCGAGGCGGGCGTGAATGCTCCGGGCTCCGGCCGCCGAGATGGTGGAGTGATCGACGAAGAGGGTTCCCGGCCGGGCGGCGGGAGTCATGGCAGCGAGGCAGTCCTCCACGTCCTCGGTTCGGCCGACGCAGAGGAAGACAAAACCGCACACCACGGCCAGGCGGGTCAGAGAATCGGCCCGCTCTGCGCCTTCGGCGACCCATCGGTCGGCCTTGGCGGGGGTCCGGTTCCAGACCACGACCTCGTGTCCGGCCCGCAGAAGGTGGCCGGCCATCGGCCCTCCCATGACTCCCAAACCGACAAATCCGACCTTCACGGATCAAGGATTATGACGGAGAGGCGGCGGCGCGGCGTCGCCACAGGGCCAGGCCGACCGGAAACTCGTCGCGGAAATACTGGAAGCTGGGGCTCGCCGCGAGTCCTTCCAGAAGCTCGTGGATCAGAGCCGCCTGGGCCGGGCTGAAGAGGGCGACGGTTTCGGCCTCGAACCGGTCGAGCCCGCCCAGCGGGATGAGGGCATAGACCAGGTAGGTGGCCGAATCCCCGTCCGGGTCCGCATGAGCGGCGGCGAGGAAGGCGGGAAGGTGATGCGCCAGGGCTTCCAGGGTGAGGCAGATGATGTTGCCGGCCTGACGGTCGGCCAGTGCCGGCGTGATCTGCAGCCAGGACTTGCCGGCGAACTCGGCTTCGATCTCGGCCGCGCCGTCAGGCTTGATGGACCGGGCCGCCTCGCCGACGATCTCCCCGGGGAGCGGCTCGGAAGGGAACTCGGCCGCCAGGCGGGCTCGGTAGTCGGAATCCAGCATGGCCTTCGCCGTTCCAGACGGATCAGGAGGTCACTTTGTCTGCCAGCTCTTCCAGTAGTCCGGGTCTTCGATCTGCAGGGCCTGGGGGGTGAGCTTCAACGGGTGGAAGGTGTCCACCATCACCGCCAGCTCATCGGTCTTGGTTGCTCCCAGCGCGGCTTCGACTGCTCCCGGCTGAGGCCCGTGCGGAATCCCCAGCGGATGAAGCGTGATCGACCCCTCGAAGATGCCCTTGCGGCTTCCAAACTTGTCGTTGCAGTAGTAGAGCACTTCGTCCGAGTCCACGTTGGAATGGACGTAGGGAACGACGATCGCATCGGGGTGGTAGTCCAGCATCCGGGGGCAGAAGCTGCAGACCACGAAGTTGTGGGCGGCGAAGGTCTGGTGGATCGGGGGAGGCATGTGGAGCTTCCCGGTGATCGGCTGGAAGTCGTGGATGCTGAAGGCGACGGGATAGACGAACCCGTCCCAGCCCGCGACATCGAAGGGGTGGCGCGGATGGATGCACCTGGTCCGCCTTCCCCGGGCCTGGATCACGACCTCGAACTCGCCCGCCTCATCGTAGGTGCGGAGGGCGTGCGGCGGGCGGAAGTCGCGCTCGGTGAAGGGGGCGTGCTCCAGCATCTGGCCGTACTCGTTCCGGTATCGGCGCGGCGTGGTGACGGGGCCTCGGCTCTCCAGGACGATCGCCCGGACCTGCTCGACGCCGAAATCGAGCCGCCAGATCGTCCCGCGGGGGATGACGAGGTAGTCGCCGGGGCGGACCTCCACGTCGCCGAACATGGTCTCCAGCGTGCCGGAGCCGTCGTGAATGAAGAGGATTTCATCGGCCTCGGCATTCTTGAACCACCCTTCAAACGGGGCGGCGGTCAGGACCTGGTGCCAGGTGAGGTCCTGGTTGCCCATCAGCGGAATCCGTCCCGAGACCAGATTTCCATGCGGGGTCATCCGGTCGGTGCGGAGGTGGCGGTGGCGAAGGGCTTCGTCCTCCAGCAGTTCCACCTTGGCCGATCCCAGGTCCTCCCAGGCCGAAATCTCGGTCGGCTTGTGGATGTGATAGAGGGTGGAGAGCGGCCCGTCGAAGCCGCGGGTGGAGAAGAGCTGTTCGGTGTAGAGCTCTCCGTCCGGTCGGCGGTGCTGGATGTGCTTCTTGGCGGGCAGATCGCCCAGG
Organism: Fimbriimonadaceae bacterium; assembly: GCA_022402505.1. Classification (GTDB taxonomy): domain Bacteria; phylum Armatimonadota; class Fimbriimonadia; order Fimbriimonadales; family Fimbriimonadaceae; genus JAKRSE01. The sequence continues at coordinate 13,915 of JAKRSE010000197.1, forward strand.
CGAACGTAGCGGATCATCGTTGACCTCGGAGGTGGTGCCTGGATGGTACCGGGGCGGAGCAACCCGGTTCGGACATCCTCTCGGGACGGAATGGAAGGCGGGTTGGAGATTCGGGTCGGCGGCGCTGCGGTTCGCCTCAGGCCGGACCGGACGGTCCTGGTGGGCCGGACCCTCTTCGCCGCCGATCTCCATCTCGGCAAGGATCGTCATGCTCGGCGGCTGGGGGTGCCGGTTCCGCTCGGGTCGGACGAGGAGACGCTCGGCCGTCTGGATGCGGCCTGGCAGGATTCCGGGGCCGAGGCTCTCTGCATCCTGGGCGACCTTTGGCACAGTGCGGTCGGGATGGCGGACGGGGCGGAGTCGAGGCTGGCGGATTGGGCCCTCAGCCATCGGCACCGGCCGATCCTTCTGGTCCGCGGCAACCATGATCGGGGAGCGGCCGGGCTTGAGGAGAGGCTCGGCTGGACCGGGGTGGAGGAAGGCGGCATGGTCGAGGGGTTCCAGGTCCGCCACCATCCCCCGGCCGACCGCCGGAGCGGGGCCTGGCTGGCCGGTCACATCCACCCGGCGGTCCGGGTCGGAGGGCGCCGGGAGTCGGTCCAATGTCCCTGTTTCTGGCGGACCGGCGAGGGGCTGGTGCTGCCGGCCTTCGGGGCGCTGACCGGGGCGGGACGGGCCGACTTTGAACCTGAGGACGAGGTTTTTGCCGTCGCTGGAGGCCTGGTGTCAAGGGTCCCTTTGTGAGCTTTTTTGGAAGTTCTCCACCGCTCTCCACCGACTTTTCCACACCGTCGAGCGGCTCGGCAATCGACCCTCCCGAGCAACTTTCAGTGATTCTTGAAAGTCTTTTTGGTAAGATGGTTCAGGTCGGACCGGTGTGGTCTCGGCTTGCCACGTTCCCCGCAATTCGGCACTGGTCGCAGGCGGGAATCATCATCTCAAGTCAGCAATCATGAACAAGGAATATACGATTGGGGGAAGGACCTTCGTTTTGGATCCGAAGAAGGCCGAAGCGGCCCTCTCGGCCAAGCGGGTGATCAACGGTCGGGAGACGATGACCTTCAACCTGCTCCCCCTGCGCTACCAGTGGGCCTACGACCTCTACAAGACGATGAAGGCGAACCACTGGGAGCCGGAGGACGTGCCGATGGGCAAGGACCAGGAGCAGTGGGTGAGCCCCACGGCCCTGACCGACGTGGACCGCTGGATCATCCGGATGGGGATCGGCTACTTCAGCGCGGCGGAGGGCATCGTGGGAGACAACATCCTCCACGTGGTCCGCGAGGCGGTGACCGCCAGCGAGCTGAAGCTGGTTCTGGGCCGGCACGCCCACGAGGAGAACATCCACGCCGACAGCCTGCTCTACATGATCTCCAGTCTCGGCATCAACCCGCACGAGTGCGAGGCGATGTTTGAGGACGTGGCCACGATCCGCAAGAAGAACGAGTTCGTGACCGGAGTGAGTCAGGCCCTGCGCCGCGACCTGGACTGGACCAAGACCGAGAACAAGCAGCTGCTGGCCAAGAACATCTTCGTCTTCGGTCAGTGCATGGAAGGCACCCAGTTCTACGGCCTCTTCGGCATGGTCTTGAGCCTCTACCGTCAGGGCAAATTCCCGGGGATCGGCCAGATGTTCCGGTACACGCTGCGGGACGAGTCGAACCACATCGAGCTCTTCCGCCAGCTGTTGATGGACATGATCGAAGAGAATCCGGACATCTGGACCGCCGAATTCCGAGCGGAGCTTCGCGGTCTGATGAAGACGGCCGTCGAGCTGGAGAAGGAGTTCATCAGCGACTGCCTGCCGGTGAACTCGGTCGGGCTTTCCTTGGCCGAATTCAACACCTACATCGACTACATCGCCGATCGCCGACTGGAAGGCTGCGGCCTGGAGACCCTCAACCCGCCGATCTCCAACCCCCTGCCCTGGCTGGCCGAGCTGATCGACATGAAGAAGGAGCAGAACTTCTTCGAGGGCCGGGTGACCGAGTACCAGAAGACCGGCGCCCTGATCTCCGGCAACGACGACGATCTCTGACGTCGTCGTCATGACCCCACGCGGCGCCAGACCTTGACCGAATCAGGGTCTGGCGCCGTTCTTTGTCTCAGCCGGCGGCCGATTCGCCTGCGGCCCAACCCGTCGCGAAGGCGGCCTGCAGGTTGTAGCCGCCGACCGGGCCGGCGATGTCCAGCAGCTCGCCGCAGATCCAGAGCCCTTCGCACCGGAGCGACTTCATCGTCCTGGGGTCAACTTCGTCCAGCGGGACTCCTCCGGCGACACACTCGCCCTTTTCCAACGGGACGGCACGGATGCGGCCGAGATTCCAGCCCTTCAGCGCTTCGACCAGCCGGTTGCGCTCCTTCTTCCCCAGGCGTCCCAGCAGGGTTTCGGTGGGGATCGCAGCGGACCGGAGGAACGGCTCGATCAGGCTCTCGGGGAGGAGTTCGGTCAGGCGGTTGGCGACCCGGCCGTGGGGGTTCCTTCGTCCGGCCTCGATCCAGTCTTCCTGGACCTGCTCCGGGCGGGCGGAGGGCAGAAGATCGACCTCGACGCGGCAGTCGCCCCTCTCCATCTCCTCGGCGGCGACTCGGCTGACGAACAGGGCGGCCGGTCCGCTGAGGCCCTGGTGGGTGATCAGCAGGTCTCGCTGCACCCTTTGAACCTCACGCCCTCCGGATCTCAGCTTCACCAAGGCATCTCGGATGGCGACCCCGGAATGCCCTTCGACCGGCGACTCTTCCAGGGCGAGGTAGATCGGCGCAAGGGCCCCGCGAATCTTGACCATGCCGTGTCCGAGTTCCAGGACCCAGGGGTAGCCGTCGCCCGTGGTTCCGGAATTCGGATAGCTGCTCCCGCCGACCGCCAGGATCACCTTCGAGCAGTCGATGGTCCGGGCCCCCAGCGGCCGTCCGCCGGAGTCGCGTTCGGCCAGGACCTCGTTCAGCAGAGCCTTGGCTCCCCAGGCGGGCCCGGCCGAGCCTCGGGTCGCCGAGCTCCGGCCGGTCGGCTCGTCCGTCTCGACGCCCACGACCCGGCCGCCGTCGTGCAGGATCCGCTTCACGGGGGTGTCCAGGCAGAGGGCGACGCCGGCTTCGTCCAGGCGGTCCCGGAGTATCTGAACCACGTCCCGCGCCGTCTGGTGGGTGGGGAAGACCCTGCCATCTTCTCGGGTGTAGACCTCCAGGCCCCGGTCGGTGAAGATCCTCAGGATTTCACGGTTCGGCATCCGGTAGACGCTGGGCCGGAGGAAGCGGGCCTCGTTCGGTCGGAAGGCCTTCAGCACCTCCTCGATCGGTCCGTCGTGGGCGATGTTGCACTTGCCGTTGCCGGAAATGAGGATCTTGGTGCCGATCCGAGGGGTCTTCTCCAGGAGCAGCACTCGGGCTCCGGATTCGGCCGCCGCCAGAGCGGCAAAGATTCCGGCCGCTCCGGCTCCCACGATCACCACATCCGGCCCCGCCATGCAATCTCCATTTTAGACGGCGGCAAATCCTCGGGTTTCGCGCTACACTGGGAGTCGAGGTGGCTTCCTTCGATCTCGGCAACGCCGTCGGCGGCCTGATGATTGCTCTTGCCCTCATCCCGATCATCGGGCTGGGGGTGATGTTCATCCTGCGCGAGTGGATCACCAAGTCGATCGGAGCGGTGGAGGCGATTCCGGCGATCGGGGTTCTGCTCGCCTTTCAGGTGGCGGCGATCCGCTTCCAGGACCAGGCCGGGGTCATCATGGTGGTCCTTCTGAGCCTGATGGCCTTCTTCCCGTTCGCCCAGCAGCAGATGAATCGCCACATGCTGCGAGAGATCACGGCGGGGCAGGTGGATCGGGCCCATCAGGCGCTCAGCCAGAGGTCGGACAACCTGCCTGCCTGGTTCGCCCTCTCGGAAGGGCTCTGGGCGGCCGGGCACCAGGGCCACGCCATCCAGGTCTGCGAGCAGACACTGAACCGGATTTCGACCGCGGTGGACCCGATGAGCAACGTCTCCATGCGCCACCACTTCATGCGGGAGGAGATGCGGCTCAAGATGTGGAAGGAGGTCGCGGACCTGCGGAACTGCCAGCCGATCAAGTGCCCCTTCTGCGGGGAGATGAATGCTCCGGGCTTGGTCGCCTGCGGCAAGTGCGGGCGGGCCTATCTTCTGGAGACCGTCCGGCGGAACGTCTCCCGGCGGTCGATTCTGAGCCGGCTGGTGCTGGGCTGGGCGCTGCTGGCCCTCTTCATCGGCGGAGCGGCTCTCGTCGGAGCGGCTCTGGGGACGGTTCCGGCCATCGTCGGAGCGGTTCTGGTGGCGGTTGTGGCGCTGGGCCTGGTGATGAATTGGCTCTTTCGTGCCCCACCGGGCGA
>JAKRSE010000197.1:18268-18970 GCA_022402505.1 Fimbriimonadaceae bacterium
GGGCGAAGAGGCTTGGTCCTTCGGAATGGACTGACCGGCAACAAAAAAGAGGCGGGATGTTTCACCCGCCTCAACCCTCTTTCTGCTTGTTCCCGTGGACCGACGTTGCCGTCTGATCCTCTGTGAAACGGGCGGCTCGTGTGGCGTCCGCCCTTCTTTGGTTGGATCATCGGTTCGGCCGGCTTCGGTCTTCAGGGCCGGATGGTGTCAGGCAAACCCTTTTTGGGCCAAGATTTGTTCGTGGTCTATTTCCCCGAAGTCGCGGAGAAGGTTCGATTCGAGGGCAAGGGCAGCCGGAACCCCTTCGCCTACAAGATCTATGACAGCGAGAAGGTCGTCGGCGGGAAGACGATGCGGGAGCATCTCAAGTTCGCCGTCTGCTATTGGCACACGATGAAGGGTCGCGGGCTCGATCCGTTCGGAGTCGGGACGGCGGTCCGCAGCTGGGATTCGGCCGCCGACCCGATCCAGCGGGCCAAGGACACGATGGACGCCGCCTTCGAGTTCATCGGCAAGCTGGGCGTGGACTACTGGTGCTTCCACGACTTCGACATCGCTCCGGAAGGCGAGTCGTTCGCTGAATCGGCCAAGAACCTGGAGGCGATCGTCGCCTATGCCAAGGCGAAGCAGGCCGAAACCGGGATCAAGCTGCTCTGGGGCACGGCCAACTGCTTCAGCCACCCGCGCTACATGGCGGGAGCT
>JAKRSE010000198.1 GCA_022402505.1 Fimbriimonadaceae bacterium
GGCTCCCGGCCGCCGACCCATCTCAACAACAAACGGAAACCCACCCCTCGGCCGGTTCGTTCCTCCCTGAGCGGCCGGCCTGCTGCTTTTCCGGCAGGCGCGCGTCTGAGTCTTCACCATGAGCCTGATCGGCAGTCGAGTCCGGCTGGTCCCGCCCGAACCGGACCGGCACCTGGAGCAGGTCACCCGGTGGATCAACGATCCGGCGGTCACCGACACGCTGGCGGTCGGAGCCTTCCCGATGAGCCGCGCCGCCGAGATCGACTGGCTCAACGCCATGAACCAGGGCCGACCGCCGACCGAGATCGTCTTCGCCATCGAACTGATCGACACCGGCGAGCACATCGGCATGTCGGGGATCCACGGCATCGACTGGATCAGTCGGAGCGCGAACACGGGCTCCTACATCGGGCCGGTGGAGTGGCGGGGGCAGGGCCTGGGGACCGAGGCGGTGAACCTGCGATCTGCCTACTGCTTCCTGACCCTCAATCTGGAGACCCTCTTCTCCGCCCATCTCGGAGAAAATCCCGGTTCGGCAAGGATGCAGGCCAAGGCCGGCTACGAGGTCTGGGGCTGCAAGCCGCGCCGCTTCTACAAGAACGGCGCCTGGGTCGATTCCATTGAGACCATGCTGACCCGGGAGCGGTGGGCAGAGCTCCACGCCGCCGGCAAGCTCGGGACATAATCAGGGGAGAAGACCCATGGCCACCCTGCGCTATCTCACGGTTCCCGACTTCCTCTGGCTCAGCCAGGAGCTGACCAAGTCGGTCCAGAAGTACAGCTATGCGACGCTGGAGGAAGGGGTCTTCTACCAGTACGGCCACGGGACGAGCGTGGACGTCGCCGGTCAGGCAGCCCGACTGCTCGTCGGATTCCCCAAGATGGCTCCCTTCGCCAAGGCCAACGAGGCCCTGGCCCTGGCCGGCTGCATCGCCTTCCTCCGGATGAACCATCGGGACCTGAACCTGGGAGAGGGCGAAGCCGCGGACTGGGTGCGGGCGGTTTGGGCGAATCCCGCCTCGGCGCGGGAGGCGGTGGAATCGCGCCTCGTGGACAGCCACCTGCACGACAAGCACGGAGTCCCGCCCACCAAGAAGATTCTTGCCGGGGTGCTCAAGGACTTCGGCCCGGCCCTGGCGTCCCTGATGGACTCGGAAGCCCCTCGGGCCCTCGCCTGATCCGCCCGGTCTTCGCGTGGTATCTTGAAGAAAGGTCAGGTCCACGACTGGAATGCGGGAGTAGCTTAATGGTAAAGCTCCAGCCTTCCAAGCTGATTACGCGGGTTCGATTCCCGTCTCCCGCTCCAGTCGTGTCCCCGGCCGAAATCTGCCGGCGGGTGTAGTTCAATGGTAGAGCGTCAGCTTCCCAAGCTGAATGTTGCCGGTTCGAGTCCGGTCACCCGCTCCAAGCTTCCCGGAGCATTCCGGCCGACCCGGATACACTTCCAGTCGTGATCCCGTCCCGGACCCGAACCCTTCCGCTCGCCCTCGCTTTGCTGGCCGTGCTGGCCGTCGGCTGCGGCGCACCGGAACCGGAAGGCTTCGCCCCCGGCGATCAGGAGGGCCTGGGCACCAAGATGTACGCGCCGGATTCCGCCACCTTAGCCGTGCCGAACCCTCCCTCCCAGGCCGAGCAGCGAGCCAACCTCGGCTACGCCCCGGACGCCTCCGGCAACGTGCCCGAGTAGACTCACGCTTCCCAGGGCAGAATCGTGAGGCGGGTCGCCGTCTCGGCCGCCTCGGCGATCAGGTCGGGCTCGGTCTCCGCCTTGGCCTGCAGAAACGGATGGGCCGTCGACGTGACCGCGAGGCTTCGATTCACGACCCAGGCAAAAGGCGTGATTCCGGCCCGGCGCAGATCGGCATCCAGCGACGCCGCCTCGTGGACGGGAGTTGATTCGGGGAGGGCGACCAGAATCGTCCGGGTGAACTCGGAGTCGCGGAGCCGGGGGAGCAGACGTCGGACCGATTCCGGCGCGTCGCTCTGGGTTCGGGCAACCTCACGATGGTAGGCCTCAGCGGCATCCATCAGCAGAATCGTGTGTCCGGTCGGAGCCGTGTCGATGACCACGATCTCATCCTCGCCCCGCTCCACCGCTTCGGCGAAGGCCCGGAAGACGGCGATCTCTTCGGTGCAGGGCGAGCGGAGGTCTTCGGCGAGGAGCGCTAGGGCTTCCGGGTCCAGGCTTTCGGACGCCCGGCCAGGGCCGACTCGGTGTACCGGGCGATCTCCACCGCCGGGTCGATGCGCGAGACCGTCAGGTTCGGGCCTGCCGCATCCGCGTCGAATCCGCCCGCCGGGTCGGTGGTCGTCAGGTGGACGCGATGCCCGGCGGCGGCCAGGTCGCGGGCCAGGCGGACGGCGACGGTCGTCTTTCCGACCCCGCCCTTGCCCATCGTCATCACCGCGCCGCGACCGGCCGATCCGATCTGGGCAACGAGCTCAGCCCAGGGGAGGCTCTCCGGAAGGGCGACGCTCTCCGACGAAAAGCCGGAGGTCATGGGATCGAAGGGGACCAGGTCGCCCGGCAGGTCGCCCAGACGGGCGGGCATCCGGCTCAGAGCCTCCCGGGTCTTGGCCGCGATGGCCGCCGCGAGCGGGTCGTCCAAGCCCGACACATCTTCGCCGTCCCGAACCATCTCCTCGATCTCCTCCGGAGAATGAATCGTGAAGACGGCGTTGACCAGGAGGAACAGGTTGGAAACGCCCAGTTCGGCCAGCTCGCCGGCGGTCCGGTCGGCTTCTCGAAGGCTGGCGGGTTCGGCCCGGGCGACGAGGCAGACCCGGGTCTGCTCCGGATCGCCGAGCCTGCGGACCGCCGCCGCATAGGCCTCCCGCTTGTCCTGCAGACCGGCCAGAGGTCCGAGGCAGCTGGATTCGGCGGTCGTCGTCTCCAGATAGTCGCTCCAGGCGCCGGGGAGGCTGAGCAGGCGCAGCGTGTGGCCCGTGGGAGCCGTGTCGAAGATGATTCGGTCGAAATCGGCCTCGATCTGGGGGGCGTTCAGAAGGCGGACGAATTCATCGAAGGCGGCGATCTCGGTGGTGCAGGCGCCGGAGAACTGTTCCTCCATGTTTCGGACCACGGCCTCGGGCAGCTTTCCGCGCCAGGGACCGACGACCTTCTCTCGGTAGGCAGCGGCGGCCGCCATCGGGTCCAGATTCATGCCCCACAGGTTCGGCACAGCCGGGATCGGGGTCGGCTCCATGCCGAGCTTCACGCCGAAGGCTTCATCGAGATTGCTTGCCGGATCCGTGCTGACGATCAGCGTCCGCCGGCCCTGAAAGGCCGAGACCGCCGCCGCCGAGCAGGCCAAGGTCGTCTTCCCGACACCGCCCTTTCCGGTGAAGAAGAGGTGCCGGGTCGCGAGTTCGGAGGTCCAGGATTCAAGCATTCGGGCCTGCCTGGCGCAGCGAACGGAGCTCGCGGGGAGCCGCCTGGAGGCCGAACCAGCCGGCCAGCTCGGCCCGATCGGGATAGCGGCCCTTCGCCTTCAGCTCGCCATCGACCAGGAAGATCGGCAGATGCTCGGCTTCGGGACCCATCTCGGCGGCCACGACGGGATTCTCAACGTAGGCCCGGGGGTCCTGCATCAGGTTGTGGCGGACGACCTCCACTCCCTGCGACTTGAGGAAGGCGACGTCGGCGGCCAGGCGGACCAGGTGGGGTTCGACGGTGGGGCCGCAGACGCCGGTGCTGCAGCACATGGCGGGATCGAAGATTTCAAGCCGGTTCATGTTGGGGTGCCTGGAGCGAGTCCAAGAGGTCGATCATCCGCCGGAGGGCCTCCGGGCGGACGGAGCAGATCGTGAAGCGACCCTGGCGTTCGGCGGTGATCAGCCCGGCCAGGCGAAGCTCCTTCAGGTGGAAGGAAATCGTGGAGGACACCTTGGAATCGCCCGTGACATGGCAGCAGATCTCCCCGACGGTGACGCCACGAAACGGCCGGACGCTTCCGTCTTGATCGACCGCAACCGGCTCCCGGCACCGCGCCAGGAACCGAAAAATCTCGAGCCGGGTGGGGTCGCCCAGCGCCCGGAACATCGGTTCAATTGGCTCCATCCTGCCCTTCCCCTGGCTCACTTCGATCATTCTAGAATCATCCATATTACGAACTCTGGGACCTTGGGGCTTGTGCGGTAACCGGGCTGGGTCCTTCTGCTGCCTTCGATTCTTAACAGTCCAGGTTCCAGATGGGGCGGTTCTTAAAACTTGCGTTAAGCCTTGGGGCGAGAGCGAGGTCCCGTCTTGGGGACCCTGTCAGCCGCCCACACAATGCGGTTGCCGCCTCGGATCGACACGCCGACGGCGCGTGAGTCCCCATGAAAAAGGCCTTCACCCTTATTGAGCTGCTGGTGGTCATCGCCATCATCGCCATTCTTGCCGCCATCCTCTTCCCCGTCTTCGCCCAGGCGAAGGCCGCCGCCAAGAAGAGCTCCGACCTCTCCAACGTGAAGCAGATCGGAACGGCCTTCCAGATCTACACGGCGGACTACGACGATGTTCTGCCTTCGGCCTACTTCCACCGCGCCTTCAACCCGGCGCTCGGCGGAACCCGCGGCGGCTACATCCACTTCTCCGGCATGCTCCGGCCCTACGTGAAGAACGACCAGATCTGGGTGTCGCCCGGCGACGCGATCGGCGGTCACGGCCCGACCTGCTTCGCCACTGCCAACAACAACAGCGGCAAGGGCTTCCCCGGCGGTCAGCAGGGCGACCGCTGCCCGGTGAACAGCGACGTTCCCGGCGTGCCTTCGCTCGGCGGATTCATCATCGACGACCAGGTGCCCCGCCTCAGCTACACGGTCAACTCGGCCGTCATGCCCCGGCTCCGGAACATCCGCGACGTGCAGGAAGGCGGCATTCGCGTCATCAGCACCACCAGCCTGGACAACGTGAGCGGCACCATCGCCCTCGCCGGTCTGATCGACAACCTCTCCTGCCTCAACGGCCAGTCGTTGGGCACGGGTCTTCGCAACTCCAGCCACCGCAGCACCAACGCCGCCAGCCGCGACGCCGCCAACCGCGTCCAGTACCTGGGCGAGAACACCGACGGATCGGTGAGCCCGCTCTATGCGCTGAACGCCGGCCAGGTGGCGGGCACGGGCGCCAACGACCTGTTCAGCGTCTGCAAGAACACCCCCTCGGGCACCCTGCCGCTGATCACCTACCACAGCGCCCGCCGCTGGGGCAATGGAGACAACTACGGCATGGCCGACAGCTCGGCCCGATTCGCTCCTTTCGCTCAGACAATCAGCCCGAGCCGCTACATGTGGGGCGACCGCATGTACACGGCCGCCGGTCAGCAGCTGCTCGACCCGATCTCCGGCAACCCGGTCACCAACTGATCCCACGGCGGGCTCGGGGGTCTCTTCCCTCGGGCCCGCCCTCGGCCCTTCCTGATCTTGATGAAGAAGCTTTTCATTCCCATCCTGGCTCTGCTCGGCATGTCCGTTGTCGGCTGCAGCGATGTCGCCCCCAGCACCAACGTTCCGGTGGTGGAGATCTCTGAAGAGGAGCAGGCGCGACAGGCCGCCCTGATCCCTCAGCTGGACCAGGTCGCTCGGCAGCACCTGAACACCGCCTGGGAATCGCTCCCGCAGGACGCCAAGGCGCCGTATCTCGACTTCCACAAGGGAGACGAGGCGAAGGCCAAGGATCACTTCGGCACGATGGTCCAGTCGCACAAGGATTCGGCGGCGGCCGCCGGAACCCTGCTCAACCAGTAGTCCGAGACGAGACTCCAGAAAGAGAAACGGTGCGGCCTCCGATTTCGGAGAGCCGCACCGTTCTGTCGTTGCCCGAAGGCCGGAGCCTCAGTAGCCGCCGGAACTCCCGGAGGGGAGCTGCTGGAGGCCGCCGCTGGACGAATCGGCCTCGGCGGGGGTTGCCGGAGCTGCCGGCGGAGTCGCCGCCGGGGGAACTCCACCCGCCGCACCCGGCGCCGGAGCCGCCGCCGCGGGCGGGGCTGCCGGAGGAGCCGGAGTCAGGTTCGGTTCAGGCTTGGCGCACCCGACCGCCACGGAGGCGGCCAGGGCGAGAGCGATCCAGGAGAGGCTTCGACGCATCATCAGCCGGTGGTGCCGTCGAACGGGTTGTTCGGAACGAAGGACGCCGGGTAGAAGGTCGGGCCGGCGATCCAGCCGCGGATGAACGCGCCCGGGGAGGACGGGATGCGACCGCGCTCGTCCAGGAACTGCCAGGGCTGCTGAGCGATCAGGCGAGCGTTGCCCGGCGAGTTGTTGCCTCGGCCGTACCGGATGAGCCGCGCCGAAGTGTCAGCCATCACGTGGACCGAACCCTCGCCGAACGCATGCCACGAGGGACCATTCATTTCGAAGGTCATCGCATAGGGAAGGCCGCTGGTGGCGCCCTGCGGACGTCCGCCCGGGTTGTAGACGCAGGGGACGCCGGCGATCGGGCAGTTCAGCCGCGGGCTGACCGCCATGAAGCCTTCGTAGGTATAGGTTCCCATGCCCGGCCACAGCATCGTGAGCGCGGAGATGTTGACGAACTCGTTCTGGCTGAGCTCCTGAAGGAAGCCGTTGTAGCTGATGTTGCTGCCCTTGGGAGCCCGGAGCCGGTTCGCCGCGGTGTTGCACTCGGCAAAGACGCCGGAGCTGAAGGTCCGGCGATCATTCGTCGGGTTGAGCAGATCGTAGTTCTTGCGGTACGGATCGGTGGCGTTGTGCCAGACCTGCCGGTTCTCCGCGATGAGATTCGGGGCGCTGGGAGCGTTGCACCAGTCGGCCGGACTGGGCGAATAGCCCGCCGTGTTTCGGTACGCCGGCTGCTGGGCAGCGCTCAGATCGGCTGCCTGGCCGAGCGGGAGCTTGTCGTCGTAGTCGGAGGCGTAGATGATGATCGCCGTGCCCGTCTGCTTCGCCTGGGTCAGGTAGGCGGTCCGCTTGGCAGCCTGCTTGGCCTGGGAGAAGACCGGGAAGAGGATCGCCGCGAGGATGGCGATGATGGCGATGACAACCAACAGTTCAATCAGGGTAAATGCTTTGTTCTTCATTGAGCTCGGCCCACTTGTTCAACGACATCGACGGCCGCTGAATCTCCGCAATTGGTACCTTTTTGTGCAGATTCGTTGGGGATTTTGGCCGTCAGTCCGCAATCAGGCTCCAAAGGAAGGTCCCCAGGTCCGGATTCGCGACGATTGCTTCGTGCAGAACGACGGTGAGGACGGCCAGAGCCACGGTCGCCGGATAGCTGACGACCTTGGCCATGTTGGTGAAGTCGCTCAGTTCCGGGTTCCGCCTCATCCCGATGGGGCACATCGCCAGAGTCGCCCCCACCCCGACGATGGCCAGCCCGATCTCCAGCCAGCGGACCGAGGTGAAGAACATCCCCACCACCATCAGCAGGCCGAGAAACACGGGCACCTCGTGCCATTGGAGGCCCAGCCACTCTCGAATCTCCGCCCGCTGTCTGCTCACAAGGAGCAGTACGACGGGCGGAGATTCGTCGTCGTCAGCGAGTGTTCAGATATGCGAGCAACAGATGCTTGCCGCGCATCGACTGCTGGGGGGTGAACTCGTTGTTGCTGAAGCAGTACGGAGCGCGCCAGATCGCTTCGCCCTGAGGCCACTTCTCCCACTCCGGGTACCCGCGTGAGGCGTAGTACTTCGGGTCGGCCATGAAGCCGGTGCCCCAGGGCTCGGAGTTCATGTACGGCGTATGTCCGGGATGCACGCCGGGGAAGCCGTCGTTGCGGCCGCTCGTGTAGATGTAGTCCACGTGCCGGCTGCCCAGACCCGTCATCTGCACCTCGTTGCGCGGATTCCGCCCCAGACCCCAATCGGCCTCGCGGAGCAGGGCCTTCAGGAACCGATCCCTCTGCGGAGACGCGGGCATGAAGGCATGGGCGATCACCGCCTTCTGGACCTCCTGGATGCTCTGGAACCAGGCGAAGGCGTCGGCGGTGGCTCGCCGGCTGGGTCTGGCTTCACTCGGCACGACGTGATCCGCCAGAGCCTGCTTCTGGATGGCGGCCAGCATCCCGGCCACCTTTTCCGGCTGAACCACCGTCCGCCAGCCGAATCTCCGGTTGGCCAGAGTCAGGGCAATGCCGTAGGTCTGGTTCCAGTCGCCGACCTTCTCGACCGGGGCTTCGGGGTCCTGCAGGACTGAAAGGCGGAACACCTCGTCGGCATAGCGGCGCTCGCCCGTCACGTTGTAGAGCGAGGCGGCGGCGATCTGCTTCAGGTCGCGTCCGGAGGTCGCGCCGTTGCCGATCGAGAACTTGGCATCCAGACCGGCGGCTCCCGCCGCTTCTCCGACCTTCCAAGCCTCCAGGGCGGCGGCGACATAGCGGGCGGCCAGATCGGGCTTCTTGGCGATCCGCAGGGCGTCGGCCAAGATCGCCGCATTGGCGGCGTTCGCCCAGGCCATGTAGGGATGGGCCGCGCCCTGGTAGGCGACCGCCTTCTCCTCGGTCGGGTTGTTGATCCCCGTGGCATAGCCGCCCTTGTCGTCGCGGAGGTTCAGCCAGAAATCGACCTCGTTCCGCGCCTCGTCGATGACGTCCGGGATGCCGTTTCCGCTCTCACGGATGCCCAGATCGTCATCGCCGCCCCGGCCATTCGTGATGATGTAGGGCAGGACCATGTCCCAGATGATGCTGATGTGGCCGAGGTGGCGATCCCAGTCCAGCGCGTCGGAATGGCCGCCGATCGCCTTGGGGTTCGTCGGCTCTCCGGGCAGCTTGTACTTGGACCAATCCTTGTTGTCCCACGGGTCGCCGCCCAGCGATCGCCAGTCCGGGTGCCAGGGCGACATGGTCGTCATGTAGACCCGGAAGCCCGGCGGATCGACATTCGGGATGTACCTGGGCTGGCGCGGCGTCGGAATGATGCCTTCGGCGGGCTCGCCGATCCGCATGAAGTAGAAGCCCAGAGTCGAGGTCTTGAACGCCTCCTGGTAGGCCTCACGCCCGATGACGAACTCGGCCGAGCTGCCCACTCCCTCGACCGCCAGACGGTAGCGCCCGGGGGTCTTGAAGGAATCGAAGTCTGCCGTCCAGACGTCGCTGGCGGTCAGATTCCATCGCTGGAAGTCGATTGCGCTCTTCTTCCAGAATCCCACCCGACCCACGTCGTGCCGGGTTCCGTTTTCGGCGTTCACCAGCCAGACCTTGCGTCCGGTGAACAGGGTGTAGTCCCGCATCCCGCCGTCGCCACGCCACAAATAGAGGTCGCCGGACTTGGCCGGATCATCGGGTCGGTAGCCGATCAGGCTGGTGTGGACCGCTTCGGAGCGATGCCGAAAGACGTCGAACGTCATCCGGTATTCGGTCTTGTCCGTGTTGGTGGCCGGGGAGATCGTCAGCCGGTAGCTCGACCCCTGCCGCATGGGCTGGGGGAGCTCCAGGAACAGGACGTGCTCGTAGGTCAGCTCCGGATCCGGCCAGCCCCAGGCGGTGCCGCTCACCTTGGTCCTGCGGTGAACCCGAACCGGCGCGGCGGAGGTGCCGTCCGGCATGTGGATCCGATAGGCCCCGGGCCGGGTCGCCGCATCGATGTCCAGCGGCTTCCCGTAGGTTTCGATGGAGTCGTTGGTCCGGCTCTCGTGCCCTTTGCGCCAGCCGGGCGCGGAGGGCTCTTCCTTGTGATGAACCCACCCATCCCGAAAGACGAGCATCACATGGCTCTCGTCCACCATCTGGACTTCGTGAAGCTGAGCGGCATGAGCCGGAAGGACGCACGCGAGCCCGACGCCCGCGACTCCGAGTCGCCATGCCTGCGACGTTGCTTGAGGCATGACCTCATGTTACCAAAACGGGAAAGTGCACTTCTCCGTGCAGTCGCGTGGAGATGGTCCCATCGCACCGGGCAAGGTGCGCCAGACTCGGCTGCGTGAATGTGAAGGCCCTTAATCTTCTCTTGATCTTGGCCGTCTGCGGCTCGGCGGGAGCCCAGGTCAGCTCCCTGGCCGGCGCACCTTCGGCGGGCCTGAGGCGGAGCGGCGAACTTCAGCTGGAACTGAACTTCAAGGGCCAGGCGAGCGGGTTGAACACCCGATTCCCGACCTCCAGCAAGGCGACCTTCGGTCTGCGGGAAGACCTGGAGATCGGCTGGGAGTCCGATTTTGACGGCACGACCCGATTCGGGTTCAAGCACGCCTTCTGGCAGGGCTTGGAAGGCAGGCTCCAGGCGGTCGCCGGCTGGGAAGCGATCGGCTATGAAGACACGATCTTCGCCGCCGCCCGGTTCCGACTGCCCCTGGTCGATCTCCATGCCGGATTTCTGAGCGAGAAGAAGGGGCAGGCGTTCTTAGGAGCCTCCGCCTCCCTTCCCATCGGCCTGCGGCTCTCGGGCGACCACATCACGGGGCCCTCGGGCAAGACCACGTTCCGAGCCAACAAGCCGATCGGCGGCGGGTTCGCCCTGGACGCCCGACTCACCCTGCCCAACGACCTCGCCAAGCCGGAGACGCTCCGCGGCGGGGTCTTCTGGACGGGCCGGTTCTGAGGCCTCAGCGGCCGAGGACTTCCTGCCAGAAATGCCTCTAAGGCTCGCTTAAGGAACGACGTTGCCGAGGTCAGTCTTCAGAAGATCGAAGAGGTAGCAGGCGTTGACCCGGCGGATTTGGACGGGACTGAGTGAGGGAGCTCTCATCGCCTCGAGAACGAGGTAGGCGGTATTCGGATTGAAGTCCTTCGACACCGTCCCACTCTTCATCAGCAGCTTTCCTGAGATCGTCTCGTTGATTCGATCTGCCAGGGCCTTGGTCCGACCAGCGGCAAATTCTCTGAGCAACTCCTGCTTGCGAGATGAGTCCGCCTGGGCATCCAGAATTCCTTCCACCGTGGCGTCTCGAACCGGCCCAAAAACGTATCCGGGGTTAAAGGAACCTGGGACGGAGAGACCGAGGGTGTGCCTGGCGCGTTCCACCTTATTGGACAGACTCGCAAGGTCATCCAGCAAGGCAACGTCTCGCCAAAGGGCATCGTAGTCCGGGCCGAGTCTGGCCCTCAGCGGAGACCTGTTGCCCCACAGTGGCATCTGCTTCTCGAGGTAGTTCGAAAGGATGTTCGGCTTCAGCAACCCATCGGCTCCCAAGGAGGCCGCGAACCCGGGCCGGACCCGGAAGGCGCCGAATGCAAAGGTGTCCCCCGGCCCAAGCGCCTGGATCCCTCGGAAGGGAGGCCACTCGGGCTGCAACCTGCCCAGCTCGTGAAAATATCCGCGCCATAGCCGCTGACCAGTTTGGAGATCATAGAGCACGGCAGCGCTAGCAACTGTTCTACTTCCACCTCCAAATCTCATCTCGGCTACGACAAACCGCTCTTGAGACAGGGCGACGACAGGTTCCTGTTCTTGACTGTGAAACCAGACAAGCTCGAACTTTGGCGAAATGAGATATCTGTAGTGATTGCCAATGTACAGATAACCATGTTGACCAACCGAGCGGTACAGCGACGAAGCGCTCACTTCTGCCCGAAGGTCTTTTCGCTTTACGTTGTCCAGGGACTCCTGACGAGCCGATGGCGGAACACCATATCCTACACCAGCGAACGTCCCTCCTGTCACGACCATACGTTCCGTAAAGTCCTGCCCGGAGGCACCCGGTTGAGCGGACAGGAGGAGAAGAGCAAGTGTGGAAGTCAACATGGTTCAGTCAGTGGCTCCATATTCTTTGAGCAAGTCGATGAGGGAGAAGTCAGCAACGCTCTTGGCCACCGTGAGCGCCGAGGCCCCACGAGAGTCCGTCGCGTTGACATTTGTCATCGGCAACTCAAGCAGGAACCGGGTCGTCCGGTAGGCGCGAGATGCCACAGCCTTGTGCAGAACGGGCTCTTTGTCAATTACGTCGTATCTCACCCCCAGGCTGACCAGCCGCCTCAACTCGTCGACGTCTCCCGCCGTTGCCGCCCGAAGCAGGTCTCGTTCCGCCTGGATTCGCCTCTGCTGCTGCTCCTGGAGGGCCCTTTCCAAGGCGGCCTTCTCCCGCTGGCGGGCAGCGATGGCCTCCTGCTCCTGCAGGATGCTGGCAATCGTCCGGGTTCGAGTCGCCGACTGCAGATCAAAGGTCCAAATGAGGCTGCGAACCGTCACGGTCCCCCCACCGACATAGCCCATTCCGTTGGAGAAGTTTCCGGAAATGCTGATGCGATCCTTGAAGACCGCTCTGATCGACTTGAGCGACATGGTTGCCTGCAGGCGATCTCCCGGCAGCCAAGTGACGGCCTGCCTCCTCAGCGATGCCGGCACCCTGGCATAGTAGATTCCGGAGGCGAGATCACCCATCATTGTCTGCCCCTGCCCCGAACCACTGCTTCTCGGGAAGAAGACAAGCCAGGTGCCTCTGCCATCTTCCTGAACAGCGGAAACGGTCAGATCAATGGTCCCTCGCCTGCCCAGGTGCTGATCTCGGAACCGAGCTTGGTTTTCGTTGAACGCCTGGCAGGCAGCCCCGAGATCCAAGGACTGCCCGACCGCAGGAGCCACGAGACCCAGCGCGACAAACACCAAGGGAACCGCGAAAGAGCAACGAATCACGATGGAAAAGGGTACCAGTTTGGACAAGTGAAAGGATATGTGGAGCAGAGGGCAACCGAGCCATCCTCTCGCCCGATTAGCTGAGTTCGTGCTTCGTCGGCCAGCGGTCAACGAGTCGGGATGATCGTTCGATCTGCCTGGAACGGTTGCCGGGGAGAGCTTCAGCGGCCGAGGATCATTCGGGCGGCGGTCTGCATCTTTTCCCAGCGGGACGTGCGGGCGCGGCCGGAGAAGACGTCGTAGTCCCTCTCCTCCACCCGGTCCAGGATCCTGGCGTAGAGCTCGCGGGCCAGGCGGACGGCGAGGCGGTTCTCCGCGGGGATCTGCTCGATCCCGGCGTCAGCCTCGGCATAGAGGTCTCGAGCCCGAGCGATCTGGAACTTCAGGAAGGCCCGCCACTCGTCGGTGACCTGACGCCGTTCCAGGAACTCGGCATCCAGCCCGTGCTCGGCCATCTCGGTCAAGGGCATGTAGATACGGCCCCGCTCCAGGTCTTCGCCGACATCCCGGATGAAGTTGGTCAGCTGCATGGCGTTGCCGAGCGCCTGGGCCGCCCCGAGCGTCTGCGGGTCGCGGGGCGCGCCGATCATCCAGGACATCATCACGCCGACGGCCGCCGCCGAACCGCGCATGTAGCCCAGCAGATCATCCCAGGTCTCGTAGCGGGTCAGGTGGAGGTCCATCTCCATCGCGTCCAGAAAGAGGTCCGGCTCGGAGAGGGGCAGGTCGGTTTCGATCACCGTGTCGGCGAAGGCCCGCAGGGTCGGCTCGCTCGGCCGAATGCCCCGCTGGACCGCCAGATGGAGGCCTTCGCGAAAGCACTTGAGCCGCAGGGCCGACTCGCGCTTCGACATCGGGCCGGGATTGTCCACCCATTCGTCCGCCTCTCGAACAAAGCCGTAGAGGGCGTCCACTCGGTTCCGCATCTCGACGGGAAAACGGCGTGAGGCGAAGTAGTACGTTGTCCCGTGCAGCCGGTGGAGACGTCGGCAGTAGGCGAGATCTTTCGGCGAAGCGAAGGGCCGGCCATCGGCGACTCGGGAGGGGACGGCGGCCTGCATCTTGGTTCTGCAACCTTCTTCGACCCGCAGGCGACGAAAGTCGGCAGGCTCCGGAAGGTTCAGGGCTCCATGATCCCCCGTCCTTGGTCCGAAACCGCGCCGAACCTGGGATGTTGCGCAGAAAGCCGCAAGCCCCGAGCGGTCTCCCCGCTCAGCGACCGGGAATCCGGCGCATGTCCCAGCGCTCGTTCACATCCGGGGTTCCCCGGAGCAGGACCTGAAATTCGCCCGACTCGGGCCGCAGGAGGTCTTCGACTCGACCCCGCAGGTCCTCGGGATCATCCAACGGCTCGCCGAAGGCCAGGAAGGCCTCGGGTCGCTCGTGTCGAGAGATCTCGAGGCGGATGCCCACGGGAACGAACCGGACCCCGGGGACCTGACGCCGGATCAGCCCGACGGCAGACCCGAATTCCCAGGGCTCGTGCGGGCGGCGAAGGGTCCCGTCGG
Organism: Fimbriimonadaceae bacterium; assembly: GCA_022402505.1. Lineage (GTDB taxonomy): Bacteria > Armatimonadota > Fimbriimonadia > Fimbriimonadales > Fimbriimonadaceae > JAKRSE01. The sequence goes on from JAKRSE010000198.1 coordinate 14,013, forward strand.
CAAAGAGGATCAGGGATCGGCGCTCCTCGCGCATCAACCGAATGGTGGAACGGACCGTAGCAGCTCGCCGGGCGGAGTCTCCGGGCGGAAAGGGCAGCCCCCCGACATGACGGAACAGGGGAAAGGAATCGAACTCGGCGATCCAGTCCAGAGTGCGGATTCCCAGCCGGCTGACCGCTTCGAACATCAGATAGCCGTCGTGCCAGGCATGGTGGCTGCAGGCCCAGACGATCGGCCCCCGAAGCCCCTCGGGCGGCGGATTCCACCAAATGGTGTGGAAGCTCTTTCGGAGCGATCGACGGATCATTCCGCCGACCATTCGGCCGATCAGCCCTTCTTCCTGTGCGCTCCGGCCGTCAGGCCCGGAGGAATCCGTCATGCTGCAGACGATCCTCCACCAGCTCGGCGGAAATCAAGACCATGGGCAGTCCGTTCCCCGGCTGAGTCGAGGCGCCGACGAAATACATGTTGGGATTCGACCGACTCCGGTTGCCCGGACGGAAGAAGGCGCTCTGCCAGAAGTCGTGGCTCAGACCGAAGGCCGCCCCCTTGTCCAGGTTCAAATCGGTCTCCCAGTCGGCGGGCGAGTAGGTCTTCATCGCCGCGACATTGGCCGGATCGAAGTCGGAGGCCTGGCAGAGCCGTCGGAAGACGTGCTCCTTCAGCCGGGCGTTCTCGGCTTCGGTCAGCGGCCGGTCCATGTTCGGAACCGGGGCGAGGATGTAGAGGTTCTGGTGGCCGGGATCGGCCTTTGCCGGATCGGTCTTGCAGCTGACGCAGGCATAGAAGGCGGGCTCATCCACCAGGCCGAGCGGCTCGTGGAACAGCCTATGGAGGTTCCCTTCGAAGTCCGGGCCGAAGAAGACGTTATGATGCTCCAGGCCGGGCAGTTCGCCGCGATAGTCCATGTACATCATCTGGGCGCTGCAGCTGTAGCGGCGGTCGGGCGAGGCCTTCTTCTGCAGCTCCTTCTCCGCGTAGGGCAGGTCGGCGTTGCAGATCACCGCCTCGGCTTCGATCATCTCGCCGGACTCCAGCATCACCGTCCGACCCTCGACCCAGGAGACGGGCGAGTTCAGCCGAATCTCCGCGCCCCGCTTCTCCGCCAGCTCCGCCACCTTGGTGCAGATCTCGGTCATTCCCCCCATCGGATAGAAGATCCCCTCCCCATACTCCATGTAGGTCAGCACCGCGTAGACCCACGGCGCATCGTAGGGGCTGAGGCCGAGATACATCGTCTGGAAGCTGTAGAGCATCCGCAGCCGGGGATCGTCGGCGTACCGCTTGACCCGACGGGCCAGATTGTCGATCATCCCGTGCTTGGCGACCATCCCCAGCTGCTTCAGGCCGAAGAAGTCGAGCGGAGAATAGAAGTTCTTGCGGACAAAGTTCGGGATGCTCGCCTCGTAGAGCGCCTTCAGGTCTCCGTGAAGCTTCTCGTACCGACGGGCGTGGTCCTCGTCGGTCATCGCCGCCACCCGCTCCTTCATCAGCGGAACATTGGTGGTGCCTTCGAAGATCGTGCCGTCGGCATAGAAGACCCGGTAGCTGGGGTCGCAGAGCCGGCAGTCGAGATGGTCCTCGATCCGCTCGCCGACGTCGGTGAAGAGCTTGCGGAAGGGGTCCATCATCATCATGAGGGTCGGGCCGCCATCGAACCGGCTGCCCCCGACCTCCACGGGCCGGTTGCGCCCGCCGACCATGCCCGTCTTTTCCAGCACCAGGACCCGCTCGCCCCGATGCGCCAGCCGCAGGGCGGTCGCCAATCCGCCGAGTCCCGCGCCGATCACCACATAGGGCCTGCCCATTCCGCCTCACTCTACCGAGCCGCCGGGCAGGCCGTTTCCGGCGGTCTGGGTCATGAGCTTCTGGAATCGGGCACACTGAAGGGGTCGTGGATTCCAGCGATCCGGCAGCCGAGGGCGCCCTGAAGGTGATGGAGGCGGTGGCGGCTCCGCCGGCCGTCAACCCGGCCTACCGGCGGAAGGCGCGGCCCCGACCCTCACCCGATGACCTGGCCGAGAGGATCATCGCGGGCGACCGCGACGCCCTCAGCACCGGGATCACCTGGGTCGAATCGAGCCGCTTGGAGGACGCTGCCGATGCCGGCCGATTGCTGGACCTGACCCTTCCCCATTCCGGCCGAGTGGACCGGGTCGGGATCACCGGAGTCCCCGGAGTCGGCAAGAGCACCCTGATCGAAGCCCTCGGACTCTGGCTGATCGAAACGAAGGGGCTGCGGCCGGCCGTGCTCGCCATCGACCCCAGCTCGACCGCCACCGGAGGCAGCCTGCTGGGCGACAAGAGCCGGATGCCGAAGCTCGCCTCGCACCCGGACGCCTTCATCCGGCCATCGCCCACGGCCGGATCGCTCGGCGGAGTCGCCCAGAAGACCCGAGAAGCGATGCAGCTCTGCGAGGCGGCGGGCTTTGGGCCGATCCTGGTGGAAACGGTGGGGGTCGGGCAGTCGGAGACCGCTGTTCACCAAATGGTGGACTGCTTCCTGCTTCTGCTACTGGCGGGCGCAGGAGACGAGCTGCAGGGCATCAAGCGCGGAGTCATGGAGCTGGCCGACGTCCTGGCCGTGACCAAGGCCGACGGCCCCAACCTCGGCGCCGCTCGACTCGCCCGAGTCCAGGCGAAGAACGCCCTGATGATGACCTCCGTGCCGGCCTCTGGAGTCCGCCCCGAGGTCCATCTGTGCTCAGCCCTAGAGAAGTCCGGACTCGACCTCGTATGGAACGGCGTGACCGAATTCATTGCACGGATGGACCGGACCGGCCGGCGCGACGCCCGGCGAGCCGCTCAGGCGACCGCCTGGCTGCGCGAGATCGTCCACCGGGAGGTTTTGGCCGAATTCAGACGCGATCCGGTCCGGCGCGAGGCCTGGCAGGAGGCGGAATCGCTGGTCCGGCAGGGCCGGATGACCCCCCGAAGAGCGGCCGCCAGGATCTTGGGAGCCGGGCAATGAAGACCCGGATCGAGCTTCCTCAGTTCGATGCCGGCGTCTGGCTGGAGAGCCTCCACGTCACCCGCGACCGGCGGGCGGGTGCGCCGGAGTCGATGCCATTGGGATTCATGGTGCTGTCGGCGCGTCGCCCGGTCGGTCGGCCGCCGGTAATGTTCCTCTGCGGCGGGCCGGGAGACAGCCCGCTCGACTATCTGGAGAACCCCAGGCTGGCGACGGTGCTCTGGGAGGCGGAGGAAGAGGCGGACCTCATCCTTCCCTGTCAGCGCGGAACTCGGGGCAGCAGCCTGCACGAGGTCCTGCCGGCCTGGGCCGGACCTCCTCCCCAATCGCCCGAGGAGGCGATGGACGGCCTGACCCGCCAGATGAGCGAAGTCTCCGCACCGGCCGGCTGCCTGACCGCCGCAGACTCGGCCGACGATCTGGACATCCTGCTCGATCACGTCATGGAGCGGCGGGTGGATCTTTGGGCGCACAGCTACGGCACCCACCTCGCGATGACCTTCATGTCTCGCCATCCGAAGCGGGTCCGGCGAGCCGTCTTCGGCGGATTCGAGGGCCCGAATCAGACCTGGAAGCTCCCGTCTCGAACGAGAGCGGCGGCCATGCGGCTGGCGGACCATCTTCGCGAGACGGGCCAGGAAGAGGACCTCATGGGGCTGCTCAACCAAACGGTAGATCGTCTCTCCGCCGCCCCGGTCGGCGGGCTCTCTGCCTTCACCTTTCGGTGGATGCTCGCCTCCTGGATCGGACTCTCGGTGCGATGGAAGCCGATGCTGGAGACCTGTCGCGCCGTTCTGGCCATGGATGAGGCCGCTCTCCAGAAGCCGACGGCCGGATTCCTGAAGTCTCTCGAGAAGCCCGTCGCCTTCTATGCGAAGGACCTCGCCTCGGGAGCGACGGAGGCGAAGCTCCGGGAGATCCGATCCGAGGCGGATGATCCTCTGTTCGGAATGATGAACTTCCCGTTCCCGGAAGTCCGGGAGGCGCTTCCGACCTCGTTCGACCTGGGAGACGGGCATCGGGATGACCCGGTTTTGAACCATGAGATCCTCTGCCTGACGGGATCGCTGGACGCCTTCACTCCCCCCGAAAACGTCGCCGAGCAGGGAGAAGGGCTCCGCCGAATGAGGCATGAAGACCTCCCCGGCCTCGCCCACAACGATCTGCTGACCCATGCGGAGACGACCCGCCGCCGCGATGAGTTCTTCCGATGAGCGGCTCCACCTTTTGGTGGATCAGAACATCGCCGATCTCAACCGAGCCTGGCCGAACCGCATCCCCTCCCACATCGCTCGACGCCTGGCCCGACCCTTCGCAGAGAAGCTGATCCGGTTCGACCAATTGGTAGAGGAGAGAGGTCTCGTCGCTGGAGCGGAGTTCCTGCTGCGGCGGCGGGCTCGAGGAGTGGAGGTCAGCGGCCGCGTACCGGCCTCCGGACCCGTCGTCGTCCTCGCAAATCATCCTGGCCTGGCCGATGCGATGGCCCTTTGGAAGGCGATCGGCCGCGAGGACCTGGCGACGCTGGCCGCCCCACGCGACCTGCTCCGAGCCCTGCCGGCCGTCCATGCCAGGCTCCGCGAGATGGAGCCGAACTCCGGAATCAGCGGCCTGCGGGCGATGATCTCAGAACTCCGCAAAGGACGCGCCGTCTTGACCTTTCCGGCGGGAGGCATCGAGCCGGACCCCGCGCTCGAACCGGACGCTGCCGCCGAGCATCGGGCCGC
>JAKRSE010000199.1 GCA_022402505.1 Fimbriimonadaceae bacterium
TCTTCGATTCTCCCGGAGGGGCTCTGGTGCATGCCCTGGTCTTTCTGGCCGCGTGCCTCCTCTTCGCCTGGACCTACTACGGCATCACCCGGGCGCTGAAGATGACCGAGGCTTCGATCCTGGAGCGGGCGATGTCCAGGCTCAACCGTCGCCGGGCCGGATGAACCGCCCTCTCCTGGACCTGCTCCGCACCGGGCAGAGCCTGATGAGGTGGGTCTATCCGGACCGCTGCTCGCTCTGCAACCGACTGGACCGACCGCCGATCTGCCCCGACTGCCGCGCCGAGATGCCTCCGTGGGAGGGAGGGTCTCCGCCGCTGCCGCAGGTCGATCGGTTGGAGGCCTGTCACATGTACGAGGGGCGGGCGGCGCAGGCGGTCCGCCTGCTCAAGTACGAGCGCAGGCAGGCCCTGGCCGCCCCGATGGCCCGAGAGATGGCGGAGGCCTGGCGACGCCTCGGGGCCGGACCGGACGCCCTGATCCTGCCTGTGCCCCTGCATGGGTCTCGTCGCAGGGTTCGCGGGTTCAACCAGTCCGATCTCCTGGCCGAAGCCCTGCCCGGCGAGCCCGGTCGGAGCCTCCTGCGTATTCGGGCCACTCCGCCGCAGGTCGAACTGACGGCCCAGGAGCGACGGGTCAGCCTGATGGGGGCCTTTCGCGCGTCGGAGGCCGTCCAGGACCGGGAGATCGTTCTGGTCGACGACGTGGTGACGACGGGCGGGACGGTGCTGGCCTGCCTGGAGGCTCTGAAGGCGGCCGGGGCTCGGCGCATCCTGGTTCTGGCCTACTGCTGCGGCCGTGGTTCGGCCTCTGTGGACGAACCCTTAGAATGAGATCGAGCAGGGCCTTCCGTCGGCTCCAATCTCCGGCGGATCGGGAAGCCGGACGGCCTCGCCTCGGCCGATTCGGACGGCGACATGCAGGCAGGCGAGGGCATCCAGAAGGTCGTCGGGCTTGACTCCCGCAGGCCGGGTCCACTCCAGGATGTCTCCGGCCGGCATCCAGGGCAGGGCGGCCAATCGCTCCGCCCTCTCCCGCAGCCCGGCCGGCCGGTGCTTCGATTCGCGGCAGGGGCCTCCCGGGGGGAGGGTCGTCCAGGCGAGCTCTGGATGCGCTTCGCGGACCTCGATGCCGGTCGTGGACTGGAGCCAGGCCTCCGTCTCCCGAATCCGCTCGAAGAGGAAGAACGACTGACGGCTGAGGCCCTTCCCGGTCAGCTGCCGGCAGAGGGCGGAGGCGGAGGGGTGATCCGTGGCCGCCAGGACGTCACGAGGCGGGGCCGAGAAGACCGAGGAGCGGCGCGGTCCCAGCAGGGCCCGGGCGAGGCCGTCGCACCGGCGGATGCCGTTCTCCGTGAGTCCGATCGGGATGTCGATGGCGACCGTCCGAGCGTCCGGCACGAGGCCCGCAAGCTCGGCCAGGCTGCGCAACATCCCGACCCGGACGCCCCCGCCGTCGATCCAGCAGGCGACCCATCCTCCGGGGCAGCCGTCGATCCCGACCGCCCCGGGGTGCGGGTCAGAAGCCGGCGGGGCGAAGCCGATGGAAGCCGACCCCCTCTTGGACCGCCTGCCCGAATCGGGCCAGAATCGCCTCGCCCCCGACCCGGCCGATCAGCGAGACCCCGCGCCCCTTGTCGTCCAGAGGGATGTAGATCTGAGGATGGCCGGTCAGGTTGGTCGTGATGAGCAGGTGGGAGCCCCGGTCCGGAGCGACGACGACATCGAGGTCGCCGAACTCGCGCTCGAACCGCTCCATGATCCGGGTCCGGTGACGGAGGGATTGGATGTATTCGACCGCCGGGACGTAGCGGTGGGCACGGAAGATGCCCGGCCAGGCCGACCTCTCGACCCGGTCCACCTCTCCCGATCGGGTCAACGCGTCAAAGGAGGCGGCCGCCTCGACCGAGAGACCCAGGGTGGCCGAGTCTTCCGGCGGGGTGAACTCCGCCTCGACCGGCTCCAAGCCCAGCCGCTTGATCAGCCCGGGGAGGTCGGCCTCGCCGTCCTCCTCGTCCAAGGGAAAGGCCCCCTTGAGCAGTCCGACCTTGAGTCGGTTCAGGCGAACCCGAGCGGGGTCCTGCCAGGGCATTGCGACGGTGCCAGAGTCGGCATCGGCCTGCCCGGAGATCGCCAGCAGGACGGCGAGGCAGTCCATGGCGGTGCGACCGATGGGGCCCACCTTGTCCATGGTCCAGCTGAGGGGCATCGCGCCGTGGCGGCTGACTCGGCCGAAGGTCGGCCGCAGCCCGGTGACCCGGCAGCGGTGCGACGGACTGATGATGCTGCCCAGAGTCTCGGTCCCGATGGCGAAGGGGACCAGGCCCGCCGCCACGGCCGAGGCCGAACCCGCGCTGCTCCCGCTGCTGCCCTGACGGGTGT
>JAKRSE010000200.1 GCA_022402505.1 Fimbriimonadaceae bacterium
GATCCGCCCAGGACCCCCGGGTCCGGATGATGTATTCGAAGGCTCCTCGGATCCGCTCGGAGCCGCTCCCGGCGCAGGCGTAATCCGAGTCCTTGAACCGAGCGCCGGCCGTATCGAAGAAGTAGACCGAGAACCGGTCATGCTTCGGGTCATAGGCGGCCGCGATGGGAAGGAAGACGCCGATGCCCGCCGCCGCCTGGGCCATGTTCTGCTCCAGCGCCCGGCTGATCTCCATCAGCTTCCCCTCCGTGCTGATCTGGTGCAGGTTCATCCGCTCGTAAAACTTGAACGAATGCTTGAGGAATCGGCAGACTTCGATGGACCGGGCATAGGCTCCCGAGATCGCGACGACGATGCGGGGGTCGAGGATTTCGACCTTCTCCGCCTGTTCGAACATGATGAGGTTGCCCATCGTGGCGCGGCGATCAGCGAAGACGAGGGCGCCGTCGCGATGCCGGATTGCCAGAACCGTGGTTCCGTGGACCTCGCCTCCGGCCGACTCGAGGGGACGCCCCGAGCCGAAGCCGACCAGCTCCGCGAAGTCGGCGGTGGGCGGCCTCATTCGCCCGACCGCTGGCGATACCGCTTCGCCTGATCGGGATCGACCTTCTTCATGCGGCGAAGAAGCTCGTTCGGCGCTTCGGGACGGCGGACGTCCGGGCGGTTCGGCCCCGACTCGTCGCCGGACTTGCGCTCCGGCTCCGGGTCCATCGGTCGGGTCAGACGATCGGCGTGAATCATGGCTCTTGGTGGGAGAGGGCCTGAAGGAACCCCTCGACGGTTTCTACGTCCTCGAGTCCCTCCGGAATCCGCATCCGGGGAGGAAGGTGAACTTCGCCCTGTCGGAACCGGATGGAAGACCAGGAGATGGCCTCGATCTGATCGGAGAACCGTCGGACGGCCAGGCTCCGGACTGCTGCCCGGCTCGGTTCGAAGACCCGGTCGGCCCGGTCAAGGACCTCCTGATCTCCCAAAGACGGGCCGGGGCGAAGCCTCCCTTCTGCAACGGCTGCCGCCCAGAGCCCAACTTCCGGGTCCACGTCGCACCACTCCAGGTCGAGGCTCTGGAAGATCGGCTCGGACCAGTCGAGCCCCTCGGCCCGGCGAAGCTCGTCGAGCAGGCTCCGCTTGGCCGCCCATTCCACGTCCCACGCGAAGGCCTCCGGATTGCGATGCCGAGCGGCAAGGAGCCGTTCGCACTCCTCAGCGACCTCTTGCAGCTCCTCCGGAAGATCGAGTTCGCCGGCGGCCTGGATCAGCTTCACCAGGATCTGATCGGCGGTGACCGCTCCGCCGGTCGTCAGCTCCAGCGGCACGTCCTCGTCAAGCCCGCGGCTGAGTCTCTTGAAGTCGCGAACCGGGTCCCGGAGGCTCCACTTGGGGGCGACGCCGGCCGCGCAGACGGCGACCGCCAGCTTGACCAGCCCGGCCTTCCGCCGCGTCGCCCAGGGGTGGAGGTTGGCGTCGCCGGAGATGACATGGAGCCGCATCCACTCCCTCGGGTCGGCGTGAGGCTCGTCTCGGGTGTTGAAGATTGGCCGGCGGTAGAGGGTCTCGGCATTGGCGGGCTCGACCATGAAGTCCGCCCGCTGGCACATCTGGAAGGGGCACGGCTCGCCGGATTCCGCGCCCGCCTTTCCGGCTCCGCAGAGGAGGGTCCGGGCGATGAGGACCGGCATGACCGTCTCGAAGAGCCCCTCAAAGCCGAGGCGACGAGGCACGAGATAGCTCTCGTGGGTGCCATAGGAGGCTCCGGAAAAGTCGGTGTTGTTCTTGAAGACCCTGGTCGGCCGGCCATGTTCTTCGGCATGGCGAACCGCCTCCGAGGCCAGCAGCCTCTGCCCGGCGAGGTCGTGAAGCATCAGCTCGCGCAGGCTCTCACACTCCGGAGTCGCGTACTCCGGGTGTCCGTGGTCATTGTAATAGCGGCCGCCTCCGGCGAGGACGATGTCCGAGCGGACCTCTTCTGACGGTCTCATTGGGCGGCCAGAATCGAACCGGGCATCGACGGGGTCGTAGGCCAGGTTCTCCAGGCGGAAGCCTCGGAGATCGGTCCGGGGCGATTCCAGCGAGTAGTCCCAACGAAAGCGAAGGCCCTCGCCCGGGAAACCCCGAACGAAGGCCATGCTCTCTTCAATCATTCCCTCGGCCCCGATCCCCTCAACCATGAGACCGTACTCGGTCTCAATGCCTGCGAGGATCGGTTCCAAGGCGGCTCAACGGGCGAACCGGACGAAGGCTCCGGTGGTGGCGGAGATTCCGGGAGCAGTGGCCGAGAGGGTGAAGCTCTGGCCGCTGAAGGTTCCGGAGATGCCGCCCGTCGGGGTCGCCGAGGTGAACTGGTCGAGCGGGAAGACGGTGAAGGTTCCGGCGGTC
>JAKRSE010000201.1 GCA_022402505.1 Fimbriimonadaceae bacterium
CGATGCTGGAGACCAGAAGGGGGCGGGAGCCCTCCGGCGATTCGAACCGGAAGAGTCCGCCGAATCCCCCGACTCCGCCGACCACCTCCGGCCCGTGAGTCGCCCGGATCGCCTCGGTCACCGAGCCCAACGCCCGCTGAGCCGTCTCAATGTCGACGCCGGAATCAGAATAGGTCAGTCCGTCCTCGGCCATGCGAATCACAGTGTACACCCGGCCTCGTCCGAGTTCGGTTCCAGTCGTGCCGCTGACTGCAGGCTCGGCCATGTCCGGCCGAGGACGCTTTCCCGCTGGCTGCCTGGATCTAGGCGGTGGTCAAGTTCAAGCGAGGTCGGTCTGTACGAAGTCGTCGCCCTTGTAGAGCAGCGGCAGACCCTTCTCCTTGGCCAGGGCATAGCTGAAGCAGTCGCCGAAGTTCAGCGAGGCCGGATGCCCGCTTCCCCGCCCATACCGGGCGTAGGCCTGCCGGGCAATTCGGGCCTGTTGCGGAGTCACCGGTTCGATCTGGATGCCTGAGGCTTCCAGGAACTCATCCAGGCCCGATACACCATCGGCGGCCCGGTCCAATACGATGGCGGCTTCGAGGTAGCCGGCCGCCGACATTCGAAGCGGACTAGGCGACTCCTCCATCCGGCGTCGAAGAGCGGCGGAATCATCTTCTGAACGAATCAGACTGATCAGCGCGGATGGGTCGATGATCACTTTGGCAGCCCGTCCTCACCGAACAGCAGGTCCCCCGGATCTTCAAGCGGCCGCTTGAGGCTCTTTCGCAGTTCAGCCAGAGCTGTGGTCATTCGGTCGGGGGTTTCACGGGGCGCCCGCTCCAGTTCCCGCCGGAGAGCGTCGCCGACCGCCTGGGTCAGGCTCTTTCCCGTCCGCCGGGCCAGCTCGTGAGCCATCCGGTGAATCTCCGCGTTCTTGATGTTCAGAGCCATTCCACCTTTTTAGACGCCCGATTCCACCATCCCGATTCAGCCCCCGATGCCTGCGAGCCTTGAGGTCGTGGCGGCCATAGGCTCAACTCCCCCGCCCGCAGGTATCCTCTCTCCGTTCCCGGGCGAGGGGTTAGCTCAGCGGTAGAGCAACGCACTTTTAATGCGTGGGTCGTGGGTTCAAATCCCACACTCCTCACCAGGGGAATATTTGTCCCGGCAGGATACAAGAGTAACGCCCACGAGGCCCTGGCCGCGTGAACCCCTGCCTCGAAGCCGCCTCCGAGTGAACGCGTGAGCCGTCAGGCGAACTCGTGAACCCGGAGGCGGCTTCGAGGTCTCACCAGGTGACGGCCCCGAGACAGGCGGGCCCGACATGGGCCTGGTACTTGGCAAGGACTCCGTTCGGATAAGACGCCGGCTGCACCCACGCCCCGCGCCGAAACTCCAGCTCCTCGTCCGAAAGATCGACCGCGAGAACGCCGGCCTCGGCATCCACCGTGATCACATCGCCGTCCCGGACCAGGGCGATCGGACCGCCGACATAGGCCTCGGGGCCGACGTGGCCGCACATGAGGCCCCGGGTCGCGCCGCTGAACCGGCCGTCGGTGAGCAGGGCGACTTCGTAGCCCAATCCCTGACCGACCAGAGCCGCAGTCACGCCGAGCATCTCGCGCATCCCCGGCCCTCCCTTTGGCCCTTCGTACCGGATCACCACGACGTCGCCGCTGACGATCTTCCGCGACTGGACAGCCGCCATCGCCGCCTCCTCGCTGTCGAAGACCCGAGCCGGGCCCCGATGCTTCAGGTTTCGGACGCCGGTCGTCTTGATGACTCCGCCTTCGGGAGCCAGATTGCCCTTCACGATGACCAGACCGCCCGTCTCCTCGACCGCGTTGGAACGGGTGCGAACGACCTCCTGGCCGTCCGGAATCTCGATCCCCTCCAGGTTCTCGGCCATCGTCTTGCCGTTGATGCAGAGACAGGAGCCGTCCAGGACCCCCGCGTCCAGCATCGACTTCAGCACGACCGGCACGCCCCCGACCCGGTGGAGGTCCAGCATCACGAACCTTCCGCCCGGTCGCAGGTCGGCCAGAGTCGGCGTGCTCCGACTGAGCCGGTCGATTTCGTCCAGAGTCAGCTCAAGGCCGAGCTCGTGGGCCAGGGCCGGCAGGTGAAGCACGACGTTCGTCGAACCGCCCGTCGCCGCGGCTACCCGGACGGCGTTCTCCAGGGCCGCCTTGGTCATGATCTGTCGGGGCAGCAGGCCGGAAGTGAGGGCATGAACCGCCGCCTGACCCACCCGGGCCAACATCCCGAACCGTTCCGGAGATTCCGCCGGAGGCGAAGACGACCCCGGCACCGCCATCCCCAGCGCTTCGGCGACACAGGCCATCGTGTTCGCCGTGTACTGGCCGCCGCAGCTCCCCGCGCCGGGACA
>JAKRSE010000202.1 GCA_022402505.1 Fimbriimonadaceae bacterium
CGGGCGGCGGCGAGGCCGGAGACTCCGGCCCCGATCACCAGACAGGACTTGCCGGACCCGGCGGGTTCCGAGGTCCGGCAACCAAACCCCAGACCCGCCAAAGCCGCCATCGCTCCGGCCGCGAGCAGGTCGCGACGGGTCGGTCGGCGGTCGGGCCGGCCCTGGGCTCCCGTCATTCCGGATCAGCCCGGAAGCGGGGTCTTGCCGGGCATGGCCACGTCCTTCACCGGAACCTTCATGCCGAAGGCGAAGGTCTCGGGGAACGTCCTCTGGTCCATCTTCATCAGATCGTCCCACTTGACTTCCTGGCCCGTGTAGGCGGCGACCCGGCCCATGATGGCGGTCATGGTGGCCTCGGCGACCGTCCGCCCTTCGTTGATCGGGTTGCCCGCCTTGATCGAGTCGATCAGGTTCTTGTGCTCCAGCTCGTAGGGGTTCGGCCGGGAAGCGTCGCGATCCCAGCGCCAGGCGTTCTCCCCGTTGATCCAGTTGTTCGCGTCCGACTTGCCCTTGCTCCCGATGATGTGCTCCCAAACGGCGGACTTGGTTCCATCCTGCTGGCGGCAGTAGCTGTGCATCTTGGTTCCGTCGGCGTAGGTGTATTCGGTGGCGAAGTGGTCGTAGATGTGCCCGAAGATTTCGGCGGTCCGAACCTGGCGGCCGCCCAGCGAGACGGCCGACACCGGCACCGCATTCTTCGCCCAGTTGCAGACATCAATGTTGTGGATGTGCTGCTCGGCGATCATGTCCGCGCTGAGGTAAGTGTAGTAGAGCCAGTTCCGGAGCTGATACTCGAGATCGGACCACTGCGGCTGGCGGACGTTGAACCAGAGCCCGCCCTGATTCCAGTAGGCGCAGAGGCTGAGGACGTCGCCGATCTGCCCGTCATGGATGCGGTTGATGCACTCGCGATAGGCCAGGTCGTGCCGTCGCTGGGTTCCGGCGGCGACCCCGAGGCCCTTCTGCTTGGCGAGATCGCTCGCCGCCATGATCTCCTTGACACCCCAGACGTCGGTGGCGACGGGCTTCTCGAAGAAGACGTGCTTGCCTGCCTCGATCGCGGCTCGGAAGTGGTCCGGTCGGAAGCCGGGAGGGGAGGCCAGGATGATGTAATCGACCCCGGAGGCGATGACCTTCTTGTAGCTGTCGAAGCCGAGGAACATTCGGTCCTCGGTCACCTGAAACTTCTCCTTGACCGTCTCCTTCAGCCAGTTCCGGCTGCCTTCGATCTTGTCCCGAAAGATGTCGCCCATCGCGTGGATCACGACATCCGGGCTGGCGGCGACGGCGTTCGCGGCGGCGCCGGTTCCCCGGCCGCCACAGCCGATCAGGCCCACCTTGATCTGCCCCGAGCCCTGCGCATGGGCGAAGCTGTGAGGCGAAGCCATCAGGACACCGGCCGCTGCCGAGGCGGCCATGAAATCGCGGCGCGACATCGGACCGTTCATGGTGTCCTGAGTTTGGCACAGGTCGGCCCGAAAAATGCCCGACCCCACTCGCCGGAATCAGCTTCGCGAGGAGAGGGCGGAATCCAGCTGGATGTTGGTCGTGCGGAGCCGGGAGCAGAGCACCTTGCAGAGGGTCTCCATGACCGTGGCCTTCATCGCCATGTCCTGGTTCATCAAGGCGGTCAGCCCTTCGGCATTGATGAGGGCGGCGCGGGTCGGGCCGGACGCGATGACAGTGGCCGAGCGCGGCGCGGAGTCCACCAGCGAAACCTCGCCGACGACGCTGCCGACGCCCAGCTCGGCGATGTCCTCGCCGCCGAAGCCCTTGATCTTCACCGAGCCGCCGAGGATCACAAGGATGTCGGTCGCCTTTTCAAACTGCCGGACCACGGTCTCACCGCCGGGATAGTTCCGTTCCTGGGTGACGCCGAGCACCGACGTCAGCTGATCCTCCGACAGCCCCTTGAACAGGTAGCTGCCCTTCAACTCTTCAATCCCGACCATGACGCCCCAGTTTGGCCCATCTGCGGCCTGCGAAGCAAGGACAACCTGGCTCCGTCGGCCTAGGAATCCAGGTGGAGTCGATAGGCGGCCAGATCCTCGTCCGTGATCTCTGCCGCCGGGACAAGGCGAAAGTGAGACTCGCGAAGAACGACGATCTCACGCTCGTGTTCTCCGAACTCCATCAGGGCAATCTCCATTTGAGAAAGGAACTGGGCGCCAACGATCCTGGGATCCATCTTGGGGAATCGCTGCCTGCAGAAGGCGATGTCCTGATGAACCTGAGCCACGCCAATCTTGTCTTTGCCGCCCTTGGCTTGCACCGGGATGATCGCCTGGGCGCCGGACGCGCTGACCCCGAGATAAATCTCATCGATCTCAATCTGTCCGATCTCCTTGAGCTTGGTCCTTAGGTGATTC
>JAKRSE010000003.1 GCA_022402505.1 Fimbriimonadaceae bacterium
TTGAGGATGTGATCCGCGGTTTCCGGGGCGATTCGATGCTCGGGGCGGGAGACACGATCGAGGTTCCCGGCAACGGCCGGCGAACGAGCCCGGCTCCTGCACCTCAGCCTGGCCCTTCGGAAAGAGGCGGCGGGTCCAAGTCCAAGACGTCCGAGACCATCCTGGTTGCGGCCGGAGCCGTCCTGCTTTTCATTCTCTTTGGGCGATAGACTCGCCCTTGTGCCGCCTCGTTGGGATCGTCAGCGCGGGCGTCCGGAGCCGATCCGGGCCCTGAATCGAGTTCGTGAGATCGAGAATCACGAGCCGATGGTCGATCTTCGCGAGGCGGCGCCTTCAATCCGGCTGATCCGCGAGGGCACGATTCCCTTTTGTCGCCGCACGGTGGCCGAAATGGCACAGAGGGCGGCGGAGAGCCTCCCCTCGGGGGTTCACCTGGCGGTGACGGACGCCTGGCGGCCGTTGGAGCGTCAGCAAAAGATCTCGGAGTGGATCGAGCGCTGCATCCGGGAGGCCTTTCCGGGGATCAGCCATGCCGCCCTGCGTCGGCGGGCCTGTCGGTGGGTGGCTCCGGTGGATCAGAAGGCGCCTCCGGGGCATTGCACGGGAGCGGCGCTGGACGTCTGCCTGGTGGACGACGCCGATGAGCCGCTGGACGTGATCTCACCGTTCGAACGTTTTGAGGCGAGTCCGACCTACACCTTCGGCCTGAGCGAGGAGTCGCACCGGAACCGGATGATGATGGTCGAGGCGATGCTGGGAGTCGGCTTCAGCAACTGCCGGGACGAGTACTGGCACTACAGCTACGGCGACGCCGGCTGGGCGGTCCGCATGGGGTTGGATGCCTGCGTCTACGGCCTCGTCGAGCTGGACCCCGAACACTGGGAATCGAAGCAGGCGGCCTGGCTGGAGACGTTCAACGACCGGGCGAATCCATTTCTGGAGGGCCGGGCCTGACCGGCTTCAGGGAGTCGATCCAGTCCAGCGGAATGCGGCCGCCATCGGGCCGGAAGTCTCCGCGGCTGACGACGATCGCGTCGATGAGGGCGGTGACGCCGACGGGCAGTTCGAAGCGGATCTGAACCGAGGGACGCTGCTGCCTGGTCGGGAAGACTCCGAGGCGGTGCCACGCCAGGCCGTCGCCGTAGCGGGAGACGGGCACGATTTCCGGCCGGATGTTCTCGCCGACGGTCTCCACGATCAGGCGGTTCTGCAGGGTCTTGGGCAGGCTTCCGGCGATCCAGAGGGTGACGGGAAGTTCGCCGGTCGCGACGGGGACGGAGAACTCGATGTTCTGGCCGGGAAGTCGGGAGTTGAGGCTGAGGGCGCGGCCCCCTCCGGCTCCCGAGCGCGGGACGATTTCGCCGAAGGTTTGTCGAGGCAACGCCTCGCCTTCGACCCAGGTGAAGGGGGCGGTCTGGGCGGCCATGTTCCGCAGGACGTCGGTCAGCTCATCCAGAGTCGCCTTCGGTTCGGTCCGGCTGCGCCGAAGCGCCGTTCGGTAACGATCTGTGAATGTCTTCAGGGGATCATTGGACGGAAGATTGGAGTCCAGAATCTTCTGAATCCGGGCGCCGGTGACGGTGAGGGCCTCTTCGGCGACGGGCTGGGTGGTCCAGCGTCGGATGAGCAGGGGCTGGTCAGAGACGGTGAGCTCGATTTCTCCCCGCCGGGTCCGAGCGGCCGGGTCTGGTCCGAAGGATTGGAACTGGAGGGTTTCGGCTTCGGGAGTGAGAAGCTTGATCCGGCGGGTGCCTTGGGTGGACCAGACGGCTACGTACCGGTCTTGGACGCCTTCATAGACAAATCCGTCCAATCCCGGGCCCCATTCGAGCCTTGCTCCGGCTTCTGGAGAGGGGAGGAACCAGGGGCCGGACAGGAGGCGGACCGTGGAGGCGGTGGGCCGGGCGGCCACCGGGGCCCGGATCGGTTCCGAGAGGCTTCGGGAAGCGATCCTCTGGATGAGAGGGTCATCGGCGGCGGCCTTGACTTCGGGGAGTCGGTCGGCGTCGTCGAGCCGGAAGTACCAGCCGGAGACTCCCATCGAGCCGGATTCGACGAGGAGGGTCCGAAGGGTGCCGGGGGCCAGCTCGCTGAACCGGATGTCGGAGGCGATGGAGATGCCGGGCTTCAGCCAGCGGCGCACCAGGCTGACGGAGGGGGCGGCGTCGTCCAGGAGGTCCTGAATGTTGCTGCCGCTGAGCCGGACTCCGACCCCGGCCAACGTCGTGGAGGATCGGTCGTAGGGGCCGTTCCAGCCGATCATGGTCTGGATGACGGGGAGGCCGGTCTTGTCCTGGACGGCCTGGTAGACCCGGTTCATCCTTCGGTGCATCGACTCGATGACGGTGGCGCGGAGGTCGGTCCAATAGGTGCTGCTTCTCGAGGCCACCTCGTAGTGTCGGTTCGCCTCGGGGTCCCACATTCGGGTCACGCCTCGATCGCCTTCGAACAGCGGAACCAGGCGGGCGGCGGCGGCGTGGTCGGTCATGT
This sequence comes from Fimbriimonadaceae bacterium, assembly GCA_022402505.1. Lineage (GTDB taxonomy): Bacteria > Armatimonadota > Fimbriimonadia > Fimbriimonadales > Fimbriimonadaceae > JAKRSE01. The sequence goes on from JAKRSE010000003.1 coordinate 2,491, forward strand.
CGGCTCCCCGGATCTGCCACGCGCCGAGGAGGTCGCGGATGGTTCGGTGTCGGACCCGAAGCATCTGCTCGAATTCCATCCGGAAGAAGGGGTCGGTCGGGACCAGGCCGAGGCGACCGTCGGGGAAGGCGGCGGCGGTGCCCAGAGGATCGATGATCCCTCGGCATCCCGGGCCGGGCTTGAGCGATTCGATTCGATTGAGGGTTCGGTCTCGGAGGGCGTCGAATCCCTGCCAGAGATCGGGGAGGGTGGGGCTGGAGACCTTGGGGTAGATGAGTCCGACTCCGCTGAGGCCCTGGGAGTCGAGTCGAGCCTGGAGTCTGCCGTCCACGACGGGGCGTCGCTCTTCCCGGATGATCGAGCCGTCTCGGGTGGAGGCGGTGAGCACCAGAGCCGATTCGGCTCCGGGCAGAGGGATGTCGATCTCCTGGACTCCGCGGACATCGGGGATGCGCAGGGCGTCGGGTTCGATCAGCCAGCCCTGCGCGCCGGGCATGGGAGTTTCGAAGGCGATGAAGTACCTCGCCCCTGCCTGTTCCAGAGTCTGGAGCAGGTCTGCGCCGCCTGCTCCGGCAGTCGGAAACTCGATGATGAACTCGCGGATGCCGGCGCCGAGGGCGGCTTGAATCTGGGCCGCATCGGCGGGCAGGACGACCCCGACCGGCGCAGCGGCGACTCCGTTCCATGACCCCACGAGGTTGTCCCCGATGGCGAAGGGAGCCGGCTGGATGGCGGCGGCCAGAAGGAGGGCGGTGGTCATCATGGTCAGGCCTTACTCCAGTTTAGGAGAAGACGCCCGGGAAGCGCGAACGGATCAGGACTTCTTCTTGGTTCTTCGCTTTCCGACAGAGCCGACTTCCACCGCTTCGCAGTTTCCGTCGAAGGCGACGGTGAAACGGATTCGGCGGGCGATGTCTCCGCCGGTTGCGGTGTTCCAGTTGACCCGCTCCATGGACCAGTGCCAGGCGATGTCGGTGGGGCCGAACTGGTACTCGACGCCTTCGTTGAGAAGGTCGCTGAGGAGAGTCTTGAGGTCGCCTCGGTCGGCGAGCCACTTCTCACCGACTTCCTGGCTGGCGCGGAGGGGGAGGGTGACGGTGACGGGCTCTTCGCTTTCCGTCTTGGCCACCTTGGTCTTCTTCTTGACCTCTCCGCCTTCCAGGACCTCCTGGACCTGGCGGACCTCCCTCAGAACGGCCTGCTTCATCGGTCCCTGGTTCTCGGTGGTCCAGTCGTAGGAGGCTCCATCGTAGGTGCTGACGGCCCATCGGCCGGCTTCGACGATGGCGGTGGCGAGCAGGGCGGCGTCGGTCACGGCCAGTTCCGGTCGGGCCTTGCGGACGGCTTCCAGGGTGGCTTCGGGCTTGGAGAGGTTGCAGTTGATCAAAGCGTGGCTCGTGGGAGGGGACCGAATCGCGGGGACGATCCGGGCATAATGGGGGAGTGTACCTTCTGGGGAATCCTCCTTTG
>JAKRSE010000021.1:0-2940 GCA_022402505.1 Fimbriimonadaceae bacterium
AGGCGGAGACGGAGCGTCGCCTCCAGCTCTACCTCGCCTACGAGCCCTGATGCTCAGCGGACGGCGTAGAGGATGCCGTCCGTCGAGCCGATGTAGACGGTGCCGTCCGACCCGAAGGCCGGGCTGGAGACCACGACGTTTCCGGTGGCGAGCCGCCAGCGTTGAGCCCCGGTGGCTCCATCGAAGGCGTAGATCCGGCGGTCATGAGAGCCCACGGTGACGGTGCCGTCTGCCCCGATCGAAGGGCTGCCTTGAACGTCGCCGTTCGCCGAGGCCCGCCAACGCTGGACTCCGGTCGTCGCATCGAAGGAGAAGACTCCGCCTCGGAAGATCCCGATGGCAACTTCGCCGTCCGCTCCCACTGCCGGACTTCCGGTGATCGCCTCGCCCAGAGCCTGCCGCCACCGAAACTCTCCGGAGGCGGCATCCAGGGCGTAGAGCGTTCCCTCCGCCGCGCCGATGAAGACGAGCCCGTCCTCCGAAAGGGCGGCCCCCCCGACGAAGGAGTCAAAGATCGTGAAGAAGAGGTCGCTCGGCAGGAACCTCCATCGCTGGACTCCAGTCGCCCCGTTCAGGGCGTACAGCGAGCCGTCTCCGGAGCCGATGTAGACCGTCCCGTCTTCAGAAATGGCAGGACTTCCGGTGATCGCGGCGCCGGTCTGGAACCGCCACCGTTCCGTCCCGTCCGCTCCATCCAAGGCGTAGAAGCGGCCGTCCCTCGAGCCGAAGTAGACCGCTCCGTCCGCTCCCAACGCCGGACTGCCGTCCACGGCTCCGGCGGTGGTGAAGCTCCATCGGGGAGTCCCGTTCGCGGCATCGAGCGCGTGGAGGCTGCCGTCTCCGGCGCCGACGTAGAGGGAACCGTTCGCTCCGATGGCCGGGCTGCTCTTGACCGGACCCCCCAGCGACCGCTTCCACTTCAGATCGCCTGTCTGGCCGTCCAAAGCGAAGACCTGGCCGTTGTTGGAGCCGAAAAAGACCGTGCCGTCGGGCCCGATGGTCGGGCTGCTCTCGATCGCAGCTCCGGAGGCGAAGAGCCATCGGATCTGGCCTTCGGTCTCGCCGCAGCCGACTCCGCTCCCCGAGGCCCGGGCGTTGCCGCGAAAGCTCGGCCAGGGTGAGGCGGCGAGCCCTCCTCCCCCGTTGCCGACCCCTCCGGCGGGGGGACAAAGGGTGATTCGGGCCGATTCTGAAGTCCGATTCGACTCGCGGTCTCGGGCTTGGATGAGGGCCGCGCCCCGCGCGAGGGCAAGAACCTCAACCGAAGCTCCATCCGGAGTCAGCCTGACCGAATCCGAATCGCCGGTCCATTCCCAGGCTCCGGGATCGACCAAAACGATCTCGTCCCGATCGTTCCGCGCGGTTGCGGTGATCGTCTCGGACCCGCCCACGGGGATGGTCAGCGCCTCGCTCGAGAGCCGGACCGATCGGACCTCATTCTCCAGCGTGGCCTGAAAGCTCGCCTCGCCCGACTCCGGCATCGGCACCTCGAACCTTGCGGCCGAAAGCGAGACGCCCTGCCCGTCCGGCGTCGGCTTCGCCTGGAGATCGACGGTCACGGTGACCCCGGTGGGAATCTCATCGATCCGATGCTCGGTCAGGCCGGGCTCGGCGGGCGGCAGAAACAGCCGCTGGGCGATCGGTTCTCCCTCCAGCTCGACGGACACGAGGAGGGATCGTGTGGCGGCCGGGAGCTGCCTGGTCGTTGCCGGCCAGTCCACGGTGAACCGAATCTCTCCGGTCGTCCGAATCGGAGGTCCGAACGTGCTCTGCCCTCCGCAGCCGGCCGCCAAAATCGCTGCCGCCGGAATCAGGAGTGGGCAGAGACGCCTCATGGCGCCACCGATTCCATCTGCCGAACCAGGAACGGATGCAGCCCTCGGGGATCCGGCCGGTAAGGCTCGAACCCCTTCAGCGGCGAGTTGATCGCCGGACGGAGACCGTGGGCCCCGTACCCGGCCGGTTTGGCGGGCGACTCAGGCGAGAACGAGAAGTCGCCGAAGGCGTCTCCTTCGAACCGGACTTCGCCGGAAGAAGGGGTCTCACCGAAGGTCGGAACCGGCCGTCCATAGGGCCCCATCTCCAGGCCGTCCAGGTTCGGCGTCGTCACCGAGTCGAAGAAGTTGTCGCGCAACACGATCCGGCGCTCCGCCCGTTCGACGTCCGTCCATCCGGTCGCCATCTGGTAGGCGCCGCCGGCAATGATGAGATTCCGTTCGACCAAGACGTCGCGGGCGTTGGTCGCCCGCAGGTCGATGTTGCCGGTCGGCCCGGCCCAATGGGTGCGGGTTCCGTTGCCGACCAGCGTGTTGCGCCGGATGACGATCCGGCTTCGCGGACCGTTGCCGCCCCAGGTTCCGAAGTAGATGCCAGAGGCCCGGTTGCGGTAGATCAAGTTCCCTTCCGCCTCGACGCCGATCAGCTCCGCATCCTTCCCTTCCGCCGAGATCACCAGTCCCCATTCGCAGTCGTGGACAACGTTGTTCAGGAAGCGAACGTCGCGCAGGACTCCGAACCAGGCGTCGGCGTACAGCCCCTGCCGATCCAGGTTGTGGACCCAGTTGTGGTGGACGACGCCGTTTCGGCTGATCTCCTTCACGTCGATCCCCTCCTTCTGGCAGTGGTGGACCCGGTTCCAGGCGGCTTCGAACCGGTCGATCCCGGCAATGCTGATCGCCTCGTGGGGGGCCTCCTGGCTGCGGCTGCCGAAGAGCCGCTTGGTCTGGGTGTTCGCCCGGGTGACTTCGTTGCCGACCACTCGGATGTCGGCGCTGTTCCACAGGCCGATCCCTGGCTGGAAGGTGTGGTCGATCCGGCAGTCCTGGATGTCGATGAACGAGCTCCCATCGTGGCGCGGATTCCGAAGCCGTGACTCTCGATGACGGCCAGCCGCTTGAGGCGAATGTGGGACTGCTTCTGGATCTCGACGAGTCCGGAGTG
>JAKRSE010000021.1:2950-3786 GCA_022402505.1 Fimbriimonadaceae bacterium
GATCACCGCCTCGCCGGCTTCGGGCCCGACGATCTCGATCCACGCGCCCTCCCGGCCCGAGGCTTCGATCCGCAGGGGTCGGTCGAGGCGGTAGCGGCCGGCGGCCAGGCGGATCCGCACCCCGGGGCCGGCAGACTCCACCGCCGAGCGAAGGGCGGCCGCGTCCCCCGAAGAAACGGGCACATCGCGAACCGAGGTCAGTGCCAGAAGCGGCAGCATTGCCGTCAGCATGGCTCCAGTCTAGACCGGCGGGTCAGCCTCTCCGAATCCGGTTGACCTCGGTGACCTTCAGGGGAGAATTCGCGGTGACGAACTCCACGAAGGCGTCGATGTCCAACAGTCCGGTGTCGGTCTTGGTGGTCGCCGTCGCCAGGACGCCCAGCGAGTCGCCGCCGCCCGCAATGAAGCTGTTCACGACGATGCGGTACGTCTTGGCCTCGTCAAGGTCCTCGCCGGCAATCACGACCCTGCCCAGCTTGCCGTCCTTCACCTCGAACCAGGTTCCGGCACTGGGGATCAGGAACCGGCCGCTTGCCGCCCCCTGCTCCAGGAGCGTCCGAATCTGGCTTCCGGTGAGGTCCACCAGAACCAGAGTGTTGTTGAAGGGTTGAACCTCGATCAGGTCTCCGTAGGTCAGCGGGCCGGCTTCCAGGTTCCTCCGGACTCCGCCGGGGTTCATGAAGGCGGCGACCGCGCCCTTGTCCTTCAGCTTGGCGAGCTGGGAATCCGCCACGACGTAACCCATCTTCGGGTCCTCGCCTCGATCCAGGGTCTCGGCCGCTTCACCCACCTTTCGGGTGATGAGCGCCTCGACCGGCCGTCTAAGCGCGGCCTCG
>JAKRSE010000203.1 GCA_022402505.1 Fimbriimonadaceae bacterium
CCGCGTCCAGGCCGGTCCGGACCCGATCCTGGTCGATCACATCCTGGATCAGGGCGAGCTTCGCACGGTGAAGGTCCGCACGGTTCAGGTGGTGGATCACGCAAGCCGGGCGGAGGTCGGCGGGCCGCTCGGCATGGTTCCGCTGGTGAATCTGGCGGTGGGTCGGCTCACCGAGAATCGGGCCCTGGTGACGGTTCGGGGCACGGTGGAAGCGGGCGTGGACCTCAGCCGGGTCCGCGTCGTGGAGCGGTCAGGCGGGCTGGATCTTGTTCTGCCGCCCGTGACCTGGTCCGAGCCCGCGGTCGAAGGGCGTCTCCATTCCGTGCGTCAGCCCTGGTACTGGCGCGACCATTCGGTGGCCCTCTCGGCGGTCGAGAGCGGGCGGCGGTCGCTGATGTCGGCTCAGGATCGGGTGCGCCTGGAGCGGCGGGCTGCCGAGAATGCGGAAAGAGCGATCCTTGAACTTCTCTCTCGTTCTGGGGTAGATGTGGAAAAAGTCCGGGTTCTTTCGTCCGACTCTGCTTGAGAGTCGGGAACCGGCACGGTCCTTTCTAGGGCCTGGAGTCGTTCCATGCTGTTGCCCATCACCCCCTTCTTCGCCCTCGGCCCGGCCATGCTCGCCGAGGAGCCTGCGTCGATCGTCGTTCAATCTCCGGTCATCCATGCCGTCACTTGGGCCAACGAGGCCGGCGACCCCTGGGTGCCGATCCGGGCCGTGGGCCAGGGCCTCGGCTGGGAAGTCGGCTGGGATGATTCCTTGAACCAGGTGACCATCGGGGGGACGCCCGTGCCTCGCGATTCGGTCCGGCGACTGTCTCCCGGAGCCTTCATCCAGATCAGCACGCTCCGTGACCTGGGCGCTCGGGTGGACGATGCGGGTCTGCCGGGCAAGATGGTCGTGGTCCACGAGGAGGAGAGCGTCGTGGTCAAGGTTCCCCAGCAGCGGGTGGAGATCAACCTCGCCCGTCAGCAGATGATCGCCTGGCAGGGCGACGTTCTGGTCATGTCGACGCCGATCAGCTCGGGTCGGCGCGGCTTCGGCACGCCCACGGGCAGCTTCCGGGCTCAGTCCAAGACCCGCCATCGGGTGAGCCGGAAGTACAACAACGCGCCGATGCCATACTCGGTCCATCTGTTCGGCGGCTATTTCATCCACGGAAGCTCCAGCGTGCCGCGGTCCCCTGCGTCGCACGGCTGCATCCGAGTTCCGCTCAACGGAGACAATCCGGCGTCGCGCTTCTTTCAGTGGGTCAAGGTCGGGGCGGAGATCGACATCCGGCGAGACTGGTCGGCCGATGCCAAGGCCGTGCTCGGGCTCTGACGCGGCAGCTTCTCCAGGAACTCGCGGAGCTTGACGCTCCCGGCCAGGGAGTATGAGGCGAGCTCTAGGCGGATGGTTTCGGTCGGGCGAATGAGGACAAGCACCTCCAGCCCGATCGAGACGTCCGCCTCGGCAGGGCTCGTCCAGGTGATCTGGATTCGGCCGGGGGTGCGGCGGGGTTCGGCGGCGACGGCTTCGGCGGGGATGCCCTGCCTCGCCCAGGCCAGGGCCCGCTCATCGGTCATCGCGCTGGGCCGGCGTTCCAAGGTCCCGGCCCAGCCGTCCTCCGCCCATTGGGTGAGCCCGCCGACGTTTTGTGCGCCGGGAGGGATGGGGAGGTCGGCGCCGGCGGCGATGGCCTGAAAGAGCAGGGCGGCGATCATGATTCCTCTCGGGCGGCGGCTCGGCGAGCTCGGTCGGCCACCTTGGCGGCGGCGGTGCGGGTTCGAGGGTCGATTCCGTCCGGAAGCTTGGACGAGGGGTCCAGCTCGGCGTGGAGGGCGGCGATTTCGGCCTGGATTGACTTGGATTCCAGCCCCAGCCGGAGCAGGTCCTCGTAGGCGGTTGCGTCTCGGAGGGCCCAGCGCGCGGCGAGCTCCAGCTGCCAGGGAGCTTCGCCCTCGGGGGCCAGGGCCCGGGCGATGGCCGCATGTTGAATCACCCGGTTCCAATCGGCGATGTCCAGCAGAGCCTCGGCTGCGTCCAGGTGGTCGTCGTACCGGGCGGCGGGATCGGGGTCGGATTCGCGGAGCTCGGCGGCCTTGACGGCGGCCTCCGCGCCCTCGTGACGCCGACCCTCTTCGCGGAGGAACCCGGCAAGCCGGCTCCAGGCCCGAGGCTCGGTCGGAGCAAGCCCGATCGCGGTGCGAAGCCAGGTTTCGGCTTGGGGCCGGCGACCGACGGCGCGGTTGGCGGCGGCCAGGGCGAGGGCGGTGTCGGAGGTCGCCTGCATCTCAAAGGCCTGTTCGAAGGCGATGATCGCCTCGTCTCGCTCGTCGCAGGCTTCCAGAGCCCAGGCGCGGGCGCGGCGGGTC
>JAKRSE010000204.1 GCA_022402505.1 Fimbriimonadaceae bacterium
AGGCTCGGGTGGACGACCCTGAGCGCCTGGCGGGAGTTCGCCTGGTCGTCGGCCTCTCCGGCACCGAACTCGGTGAGGGGACGGCCCGAGCCCTGACCGACGGCCGCATCTCAGGCATCCTGCTGATGCGGCCGAACCTTGTCTCCCCCGAGCAGACCCGCCGGCTGACCGACGCGATCCGAGCGGCTGCCGCCGAGGGCGGACGGCCGATGCCGATCATCTGCATCGATGTGGAAGGCGGTCCCGTGAACCGGGTGGCTCGACTGCCGGGCGCGCCCGACCTCCCCGCGGGCGAAGAGGCGGCCGGGCTCGAGCCGGGGGCGCTGGAGGCGAAGGCTGCCGAAATGGGCCGCTACCTCCGGGAGCTTGGAATCAACGTCGTCCTGGCGCCGGTCGTCGATCTGGCCCGGCCCGACAGCCGGGTTCTCGCCGGACGCGCCTACTCTTCCGACCCGGAGGAGGTCGGCCGGATCGCCGCCGAGTTCGTTCGAGGCATGGAATCGGCGGGCCTGGCGACGGTGCTGAAGCACTTTCCCGGGCATGGACTCACGGCCCTGGACACCCACACGTCGGTGGCGTCGGCAGAAGGCGGTCCCGAAGAACTCAAGCGGCATTCCGAACCCTTCTTCAGCGTGGGCAGACTCCAAAGGCAGCCGGCCGTGATGATGTCGCACCTGATCGTTCCCGATTGGGGATGCGTCACGGCGGCGGGCGGATGCCGAGCCGCCGTCAGCGCCGCCCGGAATCGGACCGATCGACCGCTCCTGGTCTGGTCCGACGGCATGGGGATGACGGGCGCGGGCGATGCCGGGCCGGCCGAGCTGCTGGCGGGCCTCTTGGAAGCGGGCACGGACATCTTTCTGACGACCCAGCCGCTGGAAGGCCTGCCCGAAGGGTTTGCCGTCGAAGCCATGAAGGAGATTGCCGATGAGCCGCTGCAGCAGGCTCATCGGCACATCATGGTGTTCCGCCGCTCGCTCAGCGGCCCCGGCGGGACCGGGGGCGGGGCGGCGCCGGAGGAGCCTGAGCCGGCGAGACCGCGATGATGACCGGCTGATCGGCGATGTCGGTCCCGATCAGGAACTTGCCGCTGCCCGTCCACGCGAGCGGCGAGCCGATCGCGCTCATGTCGTCCAGACGGCCGAGGGGCTGGGACTGGGGATTCCAGAGCTTGATCGTCCGGTCGTTGCTGGAGGTCGCAAAGACCCGTCCGCTCGGCGCAAACGACGCGGCGATCACCCAGTCGTCATGAGCCCGGACGAACGAACTCCGGCTCCGGCTGCTGATCGTCCAGACCGAGGCGATGCCGTCGCGGCCGGCGGTCACCGCCAGAGTCCCGGCCCGGTTCACCGAGATGTCGTTGGCCCCCTGTCCGCCGGGGAGCGACAGGGCGGCGGCAAGGCTGAACTGCGTTGATCGGCCGTAGAGCCGCATTCCCTCCTTCAGCGTCCCCAGAACAAGTGCGCCGGACGGAGTCTGGCCGACGCCGTAGAAGTTCGCTCCGTTGCCCAGGATCGTCTGGATCGGGTGCCCGCCGGCGATGTTCCAGACGCGGACCGTGTCGTCCTTGCCGACCGTGGCGAACCGCCCGCCGGAGAGGATCTCGATGGCCTGGATTCCCCGCTGGTGGCCCTTTTCCCGGGGCATCTCGCGGATCTTCTGTCCGGTCGCCACGTTCCAGATCCAGATCCTCGCCGAATCGTCGCCCGTGATCAGGGTCTTTCCATCGCTGGAAAAGGCCGCTCCGTAGACCGGCTGCGGGTGTCCGAGCAGCGACCGTCGCGTCTGGCCGGTGTTGGCGTCGATGAGCCGGACCTCGCCGCTCTCGAGAGAGACGGCCACCAGATCGCCGACGGGCGAACCGGTCACCTGGACCGCGCGGAGGCCGGCCAAGGTTCGGGTTCGGGTCAGGGTCAGTGCGCCGGGGACCGATCGGGTCAGGGCGGGAGCGGCGGTCGTCGGGCCGGCGGCCAGGGCGGAGAGCAGCGTCGCAGTCAGCATCATTCTTCCCGTACAGGGTTCGGACGTGCGACCCTTGGATGGGGCATCAGGAATCGGGCGGAAAGGGGCGGTGGCCCCGGGACGCTGCCGGGCGGGTCAGAAGCTTTCCGGCAGTTCGAAGAGCTTCGGGTCGTGGGCCCCGCCGAACCGCCACTGGGCCTGCCAGAAGAACTTCTCGCGCGGGTTCTCGGCGGGCCCGAGGTTGGCCCGGACCAAGAGCGGCAGCATCCGCTTCCTATCCAGCACCAGCTCTCCATTGAAGCCGGCCTTGGGGTCTTCCAGCAGCAGCCGGTAGAGGGTCCGCTGTTCGCCGTCGAGCTCGGTCTTCGAGGACTCCAGGCTCTTCAAGACT
>JAKRSE010000205.1 GCA_022402505.1 Fimbriimonadaceae bacterium
CCGCTCCAAGTGACGAGGCGCGTGGATGATCCGCACGCCCTCCAGGCTCGGAAATGCCGCCTGAAGTCCATCCAAGACCAGCCCTTCGTCCTCCTCGCCGCGGGTGCTCCCGACGACGACCACCAAGTCATCCGGCCCCGCGCCCCACTTGGCCCGCTCGACCAGCCCATCCGCCGCAACCCCGTCCACCGCCTGATCGAACTTGCAGTTGCCCAGAACCCGGACCCCCCGACCCCCCAGGGCCTGGATCCGGCGCGCATCCTCCTCCGTCTGCATCAGGCACTGTTCCATTTCGCCGAGCAGAGCTGCAAAGAAGAATCGAAATGTTCGCGACCGCCGGAAAGACCGGTCGCTGATCCGGCCGTTCACCAGCAGAGTCCGCGCCTCAAAGCTGCGGGCCGTCCAGAGGAAGTTGTACCAAAGCTCGGTCTCCATCACCGCCACCGCCGCCGGCTTCACCCGAGCCATCGCCCGGACCGTGAACCTCGGCAGATCGAGCGGGAAATACACAAGATGGTCGAACAGCCCGACCGCCTTCTCCCGCGCCGTCTGGTGCCCGCTGGAGGTCGTCACGCTCAGCACGATCTCCCAGCCCGGCAGCAGCGACCTCAGCTCCTTCAGGATCGGCATCGACGCCACCACCTCGCCGACCGAGACGGCATGGATCCAAATCCGTTTCGGGTTCTTCCCTGCCGGCATCCGGTAGTCGCCCGCCCGCTCGGCCCAGTTAGGCTTCTCCTTGCGGGCCCCGGCGCGGATCAGCATCCACGGCAGCCAGAAGAACGCCGTGACCACCAGCAGCACGTTGTAGAGGATCAGCATGAGAGCATCGGCTTCAAGAATCGGCCCGTGTGCGATTCTGCATGAACGGCCACCTCCTCGGGAGTCCCTTGAACCACGATCCTCCCGCCGCCGTCACCCCCTTCGGGCCCCAGGTCGATGATCCAATCCGCCGTCTTGATCACGTCCAGGTTGTGCTCGATCACCAGCACCGTGTTCTTCTGCTCCACCAGCTTGTGAAGCACGATGAGCAGCTTCCGAACGTCCTCGAAGTGGAGGCCCGTCGTCGGCTCATCAAGAATGTAGAGGGTCGAGCCCGTGGACCGTTTGCTCAATTCCGTCGCCAGCTTCACCCGCTGAGCCTCGCCTCCGCTGAGGGTCGTCGCGGGCTGCCCCAGCCTCAGATACCCCAGCCCGACGTCCAGCAGGGTCGCCAGCTTGCGATGGATCTTGGGGATCGGCTCGAAGAACGCCACCGCCTCCTCGATCGTCATTTCCAGCACATCCGCGATCGTCTTGCCCTTGTACCGAACCTCCAGGGTCTCGCGATTGTAACGCTTCCCCTTGCAGACCTCGCATGGGACATAGACGTCCGGAAGAAAGTGCATTTCGATCTTGAGAATCCCGTCCCCCCGACAGGTCTCGCACCGCCCGCCCTTGACGTTGAAGCTGAAGCGTCCGTTCTTGAACCCCCGCATCTTCGAGTCCGGAGTCAGGGCGAACAGCTCGCGGATCATGTCGAACGTGCCCGTGTAGGTCGCCGGATTCGAGCGGGGCGTCCGACCGATCGGCCCCTGGTCGATGTCGATCACCTTGTCGATCTGATCGGCTCCATGCAGCGAATCATGCTTCTCCCATGCGCCCCGAGTCCCATAGACTTCGTACATCAACCGCGGATAAAGGGTGTCCTGGATCAGGGTCGATTTTCCGCTGCCGCTCACGCCGGTCACGCAGACGAAGAGGCCCAGCGGCAGGTGCAGATCGACCCCCTGCAGGTTGTGACCCTGCGCTCCGTACAACGAGATCCAGCCATCCGCCATGCGAGACGAAATTCTACATCTTTCTCGCGACGAATCTTCCCTTTTGGGCCGGATTTCGTGTAAGGTCCAGTCCATGAGCGACCTGACCATCGTCGATGTCCCCGAACGGCATTTCGTCATGCTCCGGAGTCAGACCCGCCCGGACATCGTGCCGAAGACCATCGACGAGCTCGACGCCCGCCTCATCGCCGCCGGGGTCCACCAGGTCATGGCCGGCGGCCCGGTCGCCTTCTATTTCTCCTGGGAAGAAGGAGGCTGCGAAATGGGCTGGGCGGCCCCCGTGGAATCGGGAGTCACTCTGCCGGAGACCGAGTCGTATGTTCAGCCCGCCGGCCGCGCCTTCTTCCTGGAGCATCGGGGCCCCTACCGGATGATCCCGGAGGCCTGGAACCGCATGTGGAGCCTGGTCGGCAGTCACGGACTGGAAACCGAGTCGCCCTGCTGGGAGGACTACCGCAACGATCCCCAGAACACGGCGGAAGAGGACCTCATCACCCATCTCCTCATCCCGATCAAGGGGTGATCCGCGCCC
>JAKRSE010000206.1 GCA_022402505.1 Fimbriimonadaceae bacterium
TGATGGTCATGCACCGGCTGAACACCTTCCACTGGCATCTCACCGAGGACCAGGGATGGCGTCTGGAGATCAAGAAGTACCCGAAGCCCACCGAGATCGGAGCCTGGCGCAAGGAGACGGTCATCGGCAACCCGGGCGGCATTCCGAAGGATCAGCTCCGCTTCGACGGAATCCCCCACGGAGGCTTCTACAGCCAGGCCGAGGTGAAGGAGGTCGTCGCCTACGCCGCCGCTCGGCACATCCGGGTGATCCCGGAGATCGAGATGCCCGGCCACGCCCAGGCCGCCCTCGCTGCCTACCCGGAATTCGGCAACACGGGCGAGAAGATCGAAGTCTGGACGACCTGGGGGGTCAGCGAGAACGTCTTCGGCGTCCAGGAGGAGACCTTCAAGTTCCTCTTTGAGGTGCTGGACGAGGTCGCCGATCTCTTCCCCAGCCGCTTCATCCACATCGGCGGCGACGAGTGCCCGAAGACTCAGTGGAGGCAGAGCCCGGTCGCCCAGGAGGTCATCCGGCGCGAAGGATTGAAGGACGAGTATGAGCTGCAGTCCTGGTTCATCCGCCGGATCGAAGGCCACCTGAACTCGCTCAACCGGCGGCTTGTCGGCTGGGACGAGATCATGGAAGGCGGACTCGCCAAGACGGCGACCGTCATGGCCTGGCGCGGCATGGAACACGGGGTCCGAGCCGCCGAGAGCGGGAACGACGTGGTGATGGCCCCCACCGGGTGGACCTATCTGGACTACTACCAGTCCAGAAACCGCGACCAGGAGCCGATCGCCATCGGCGGCTTCCTCCCCCTCGACCGGGTCTACACCTTCGAACCCATTGCTCCCGAAATCCCCGAAGCGAACCGCCGCCACATCCTCGGCGGTCAGGGCCAGCTCTGGTCGGAATACATGCGCGATGAACGGAAGGTCGAATACATGGCCTTCCCCCGACTCTGCGCCCTGGCAGAAACCCTCTGGAGCCCGGCCGAAAAGCGAAACTGGAGCGATTTTCGACGCCGGCTCAAGGGGCACCTCGCCCGGCTGGATGCCCTGAGCGTGAACTACCGGCCGCTTGACGAGTTCGAAGAGATCCCGCTCGGCGGCTGGGCCCGGATGGAGCAGGACAACGACTGGCGAGTCCGCGAGTGGGACCTCTCCCGCATCGAGGGGCTGGGCTCAGGCTCCGGCCGGATCGTCTTCCAATACCGAGAGGGCGGCCACCGGTTCGACGTCGAGTGGATCGAAATCGTCGCGGGCGGCCGCGTGGTTCAGCGGATCGATCAGTACGGAATCACGGGCAACTTCAACCGGGGCAACGAGTACGAAGTCGTCCTGCCCGCGGACCGACCGCTGATTCTGCGAGCCAGGGTGCGAGGGGACGGCGGCGGAGACTCGGTCGGGAGCGTCACCTTCCGACGCCGAATGGACTGAACTCGGAAAAAAGAATCCCCCTCCGATCGAGAGAACGGAGGGGGATGGAGCGGGCGACGAGACTTGAACCCGCGACCTACTCGTTGGCAACGAGTCGCTCTACCACTGAGCTACGCCCGCGCGGGTTTCGAAAGATACCCCAGGGAGGCTGCCGGAACACCGGTCCCACGTCCCAGCCTGGGCCTCTCGCACCGGCACACGACTCCAGACAGATCATCGCCCGCCCCTTCATGTGGGGCAGATGGACCACGGAGCCGGAGTCCGCCTTCTCCACCACGAGCTCCCGACCCTCGGGGACCAGGGTCGCCCGCGAAGCCTCGAAGCCGAGCTGAATCTTCAGATTCGTCACCTCAAGACCGTCTTCGACCACGTCAAAGGCGAGCCCTCTGCGTTCCGGGATGTAGTGAAGCAGGTGCAGAATCCGGCGATCTCCCTGGCGGGTCAGGCAGAGATTGAGGCTGGTCGGCCCGTTCGACTTCACCAGCGGCTGAGGCAGGAGCGCCTCCACCGCCGCCAGGATCAGCTCCCGCAGGAAGGGAGTCGATTTCTCGGCGTAGGTCCGGAAGACCGGATGGGCGAGATGGATGATCCTTCCCTTCCGCAGGACCGCCGGCCGATCGGTCGGAATCCCGGCCGGCGTATGGGCGTGGCTGACGAACCGTTCCCAAGTCCGGTCGAACCAGGGCTCCGTGATCGTGGCCCAAACCTCGGCCCCGGGGGCCGCCGACACATCGATGGCCGGGCGAGGCATCACGAAGTCGGTGTCGTGGTCCGGGTGCAGGTTGGGCTTGGGACGCAGGTAGTCCGGCGAATCGCCCTTGCCGGGCCCTTGGTAGACCGCCGGGTGATCGGCGAGGACGAAGTGAACTCCCTCGGGGTCCAGGCCGGAAGATCCGGAGGCGATCAGCGAGCCGCCCGACGCGACGAAG
>JAKRSE010000207.1 GCA_022402505.1 Fimbriimonadaceae bacterium
TTCATGTTCTTGGTTCTTTGGGCGGCTTCTCCCTTGCGGGCACTCCCATCACGACGGTTCGAGGATTCACATCTTGGACGACGACGGCCCCGGCCCCGACCAGGGCATGACTGCCGATGACCATACCCTGCAGCACCCGGCAGCCGACGCCCAGGTGAGCGTCGGCGCCCACCGTGACATTGCCGGAAAGCACCGCGCCGGGGGCGAGGTGGCAGAAGTCTCCGATCGTGCAGTCGTGGTCCGCCTGGGCGCCGGTGTTCACGATCACCCCCCGGCCCAATCGGCAGTCCGGCATGACGACGACTCCGGGGAGAATCTGGCATCCAGGCCCGATCTCCGCGCTCTGGCTGACCCAGGCGGCCGGAGAGATCACGGCGAGCGGCTCGAGCCCAGCTGCTTCGGCTCGGTCCCAGACCTTTCTGCGGACCGTGGTGTTCCCGATGGAGCCCAGACCGACGACGAAGGAATCCGCTCCCTGGGCGGCGAGCTCTTCCAGCAGGTCGTCGCCTCCCAGAATCTCGAGGCCCATGAAGTCGGTCCCTCGCCGCTTGGGATCGGCATCCAGGACGGCGGCGATCCGCACCGAAGCATCGGTCCGAAGGGTTTCGATCAGCGCCTTGGCGTGTCCGCCTGCTCCGATCACCACCGCCGTCTTCACGATTCTCTCCGTGCCGGTCAGGTCAGCCGTTTGAAGCCGGGATCGGCCACGGCCCCCTTCAATCTGCCCCGGACGTCGCCGTCGTGGAGGGCCTGGGCGAGGGTGCCCCAGACCTCGTCGGAGGCTTCCAGGAACCGGTCGATGATCTCCGGCGTGTAGGCGTCGGTCGTATAGACGGCAGCCCCCAGCAGGTAGCCCTTGGCGAGCATCTCCTGGGCGTAGAGGGTCATCAGCTCCATCGGCCTTTCGACCTTGAAGCTGAGCGAGGTGAGGGGCGGGCAACCGCCGATGCCGATCGGAATTCCATGCTTCGCCGAGAGGGTCTTCCAGCCTTCCTGAACCTGCCGCCCGGAGGCGACGAGCCGCTCCTGCACTCCGTCCCGCTCCATGATGTTCACGGTCGCCAGCGCAGCCGCAAACCCGATCCGCTCCGACCACATGGTGGAGCTGATGAAGCTGTCCTGGGCGTGGTCCATCACGCTGCGTCGACCGATGACGGCGCTGATCGCGTAGCCGTTGCCCAGGGCCTTGCCGAAGACGGCCATGTCCGGCCGAACGTCGCTGAGCGTATGGTGGATCGACCCGAGGTTCACGCGGAAGGCGGAGGTGACCTCATCGAAGATGAGGACGGCGCCCAGTCGGTCGGCGATGGCCCGCACCCCTTCCATGAATCCAGGCTCGGGATAGGAGCCGCGCATCGGCTCGAGCACGATGGCGCCGATCCGGTCGCCCATCTTGGCGGCCAGGTCTTCCAGGTCTTCCAGGTGGTTGTAGCGGAAGGTGACGGCGGTGCCGTGCAGGGTGTTGGGGACTCCGACGGTGTCCAGGCCGGGCAGCAGCTGGGCGTCCAGGGCGGCCGAGTCGCTGAGATTGGCGGCCAGGTACCAGTCGCTCCAGCCGTGGTAGCCGCAGAGGGCCACGACATCCTTGCCGGAGGCGGCCCGGGCGATGCGGACGGCGATGGCGCAGGCCTCGCCGCCGGTCCGAGCGAACCGAGCCATGTGGGCCCAGTCGTGGAGGGAGAGCATCTTCTCGGCAAGCTGCACTTCCTCGGGAGCGTTCAGGGTGCACATCACGCCCTTCTGAATCGCCCGGGTGACGGCGCCGTCGACCTCGTCGTTGGCATAGCCCAGCACGCAGGCACCGACCCCCATCTGGGCGAAGTCGATGTAGCGGTTCCCGTCCAGGTCCCAGACCTCACAGCCCTTCGCCCGGTCGTAGTAGGCCGGCCATTGTCCAGGCAGATACCGCTCGCTCCGCTTGGAGAGGATGCCGTTCCCGCCGGGGATGATCGACTTGGCCTTTTCCCAGAGGGCCGGGCCGCTTGCCGCCGTGGGGTTGTTCGTGCCGCTGTGCATGGGGGTCCTGGAGCCCGGATCTGCTCGACCGAGCCAGGTTCATTATGACAAAGGAAACCCGGGGCCAGGGGCCGGATCGGTCAGGGCAGGTCGTGGAAGACCTTGACCAGCAGACGCCGATCCAGCCGAACCTCGCGCAGGACCTCCACGATCGTCTCGGCAGCCCGCCCCTCGCCATAGGGGTTGGGCGCCGCCGAGGCCTGCCGTCGGAACTCGGGTGAGACGGCCTTCCGGATGCCTTCCAGGATCGAGCCGGAGTCCGGCTGTACGTCGATGACGTTCGCCCCTCGCGTCCGTCCTGCCTGGCGTTCGCCGATGTTCACCACCGGCAC
>JAKRSE010000208.1 GCA_022402505.1 Fimbriimonadaceae bacterium
CGGCCCGACTCCCTCGCCGCCCGGCTGAGAATCGAAGGGGCCGCCTCGGCCATCCGGGTTGCCGGGGTCGATCCGGCGGGCCCCGCCCGAGTCTTCTCCACCCCGGACCCGCAGAAGCGTGTGCTGGCAGGAACGATTCAGGGCGCCCTCGGCGGCTCGGACTGGTCGCCGGATGACGACTTGACGAAGATGCGCCAGACCGCGCCGGGAGTCTGGGAGCTCTTCGCGGTTCTGCCGGAGGGAGAGTTCGAATACAAGCTGGCCATCGGCGGCGGGTGGGATGAAAACTACGGCGCCGGCTTTGTACGGGGAGGCGGGAACATTCGGATCCGAGTCCCGCGGAACGGCACCCTGGTCCGCTTCATCGCCGACTTCAACGCTCAGACGCTCCGAGACTCCCTGAACGACCCGGCGATGGAGATGCCGAATCAGGTCCCGCCGGGCGCGGCGGGGCGGGTCGATCGTTCGCGGGGTCCGTTCCAGGAGTTCCACGTCCGACTTTCGCGCCCCGTGACGGACCGCGAGTTCATCCGAGGGCTTCGCCTGACCGGCGCGGGCGCCTCGGCTCGCCCCGTCGTGGCCCGGGACATCCTGGACGCGCCTCGGTTCTTCTATGACAAGCCTGACCTCGGTCCGACCTGGTCGCCGACCGGAACCTGGTTCAAGGTCTGGAGCCCGGCGGCACGGGCGACTCAGATCCTGCTGGAGAGGCACGGCCGGCCGATGGAGACGCTGAACATGCGCCGAGGAAGCGCGGGGGTCTGGTACCACCGCGTCCCGGGCAATCTGGACGGAGCCCGCTACCGCTACCGATTCGACACCGCAACCGGCATCCGCACCGCCCCGGACATCCACGCCAAGGCGGCCGAAGCCGACGGAGTCCGTTCGATCGTGCTGGACATGCGCCGGACGAACCCGGCCGACTGGCCTGCGCCACGACCCTGGTTCTCCGGCCGACAGACCGATGCCGTCGTCTATGAGTTCCACATCCGCGACTTCACCGTGGACCCGAGCTCGGGAGTGAGGCCGGACTGGAGAGGGAAGTACCTCGGTCTGGTCCAGCCGGGCACCCGCTCGCCGGGCGGAAGGCCGACCGGTCTGGACAGCCTGAAGGCCCTGGGCGTCACCCATGTCCACCTTCTGCCGTTCCACACCTTCAACCCGGCCAACTCCAAGGTCTACAACTGGGGTTATGAGACGAACCTCTTCAACGTCCCCGAAGAGCAGTACGCCACCGATCCCGACGACCCGATCAAGGTGATCCGCGAGACCAAGCAGATGGTCGCCGGGCTCCACCGCGCCGGGATCCGGGTCATCCAGGACGTCGTCTACAACCACTCCGTCCCCGGCTGGGGCCCGGACAGCGCCTACTGGCAGACCTCGCCCTACCACTTCTTCCGCACGGATGCCCGGGGGCGGGTCATGAACGAGTCGGGGGTCGGCAACGCTCTGGCCGATGAGCGGCCGATGATCCGGCGCTACATCCGCGACTCCCTCGTCTTTTGGCTGCGGGAGTACCGGCTGGATGGCTACCGCTTCGACCTGCTGGGGATGCATGTGCCCGAGTCGATGGACGACTGGCAGAACGCGATCCGCGACGAACTGCCGTCGGCGGTCATCTACGGGGAGCCCTGGACGGGCGGCGGGCCGCTGCGATTCGCCAAGGGAGCCCAGCGAGGGATGCGGGTTGCAGTCTTCAACGACCGATTCCGAGGGGCGGGCCGAGGGGAGCTGGACGGCCCCGGCGGCGCGTTCCTCACCGGCCACGGCACCGACGTCGAAGCCCTGAAGCAGGCGATGTCCGGCTTCCACGAGAGCGGGCCGAACGGCTTCACCGCCTCGCCGGAGGAGACGATCAACTACGTCAGCGCCCACGACAACCTCTCCTGGCTCGACAAGTTCACGCTCTCTCGCCCGGAGGCCGATCGGGAGATGCAGAAGCGGAATCTGAAGCTGGCGGGCGCCTTCGTGCTCCTGAGCCAGGGCGTGCCGTTCATTGAGGGCGGGGTCCAGCTCGGGCGGACCAAGGGAGGGAATTCCAACTCCTACAACGCCGGCGACGCGGTGAATCGCTACGACTGGGCGCGGGGTGACGAGTTCGAGACGGTCCGGGCCTGGCATCAGGGCCTGATCGAACTGCGTCGGGCTCGGCCGGAGTTCCGCCTGCCCGCCGCCTCGCCGGTTCGGGCCCACCTCCGGTTCCTTCCTCAGATGGACCGCGACTTGATCGCCTTCACGCTGGAAGAGGTGACGCCCGGCGCGGGCCGACTGCTGGTCCTGATGAACGGCCGCATGACCGCCCGAACCGTCGATCTTCCGGCGGGAGAGTGGACCGTCCTGGCCGACGGAACCCGAGCCGGCACCCGCCGCCTCGGCACCCGCCAAACCTCACTCCCCCTCGGCCCCTTCGAAGCCTGGGTTCTGCGGCAGACAAAAACGCCCTGATCTTGGGGAAGGGAACACGCAATCTCCCCCTGGATCGGGGGGAGATTGGGGTGGTGCCACCGGCCGGACTTGAACCGGCGACCCTAGCATTTTCAGTGCTATGCTCTACCAACTGAGCTACAGTGGCCCACGTGGCGAGGATGACGGGACTTGAACCCGCGGCCTCCGGCGTGACAGGCCGGCGCTCTAACCACTGAGCTACACCCCCGCGCGGAAGGAAATGATGGCACACCCGGGCCGCTTTCCGCCACGGGCCCGGGGACCGGTCCCGGTCAGGTCCGCCGGATGGTCTTGGTCAGGATCAGGAAGAAGTCGATGACCCACCACGCGGCCCAGACCACCCAGCCGATCCCGCAGGTCATCGGGCCGATGACCAAAGCGAGGATGAGCATGATCACCCCGCCGGTCACGTCGCCATAGTAGAACCGATGGGCCCCCGCCCAGCCCAGGAAGAGCCAGAGCAGCAGCCCGGCGAGCATCGACTTTTCGGGAGCCTGGCCGTACCGGGGGTAGTGGTGTCCCGGGGCCTGCAGCTGGCCGGGGGGAGCCATCATCTGGCCGGGCGTGGGAGGCGGGTTCTGCGGACGGTAGGACGCCTGAAGCCGCTGCTGAAACGCCTGCTGCAGCTCGGGAATCTGCATCGCGGGGCGAGGAGTGCCGTAGATGGGATCGATCACCGAGGTGCCTTCATTCAGGCGTCCCTCGGCGATCCACTGCTCGATGGTTTGCAGGTCCGCCGGGCCGTACTCCTGCCCGTCCTCCCCGATGATTCGATACATTTGCCGACCCGCAGCCTAGATTATCGGATCGGAGTCGCGGCCGTTGCCCGATTTTCCCGAATCTGGGACCCCGGACGCCGAGGGGCGGGTCGGGGAAGGGGCCGCGGATCGATCCGGCCCTGGATCAGGACCTGCATCAGGGAGATTCCCGTCGGCGCGTCGTGGCCGAGTTCCCAGACCATCACTCCGGCGATCTTCCGCTCCCGGGCCAGATTGCGCTTCGCCAGCACTGTGGCGGGCCCGTTGAAGAAGTAGCCGCCCGCCTCATCGACTTCAGGCTTCGGGCTGAACCGCGAGGAGATGTCGGCCCAACCGAGGGCAGAGCTCCAGGTGGTCAGATTCCTGCCATAGAAGGGGATGCCGAGGACCAGTCGCTCGGGCGGCGCCCCGCGGGCGATCATGGCGTCGATGTCGGTCCGGGCCTGCTCCAGGGTGGAATGTCGTTCCGGATAGTCATAGGACATGATGAAGATCCGGTCGAGGGCCTTCAGAGCGGCCGGCTCCACGTTCAGCCATGCCGGCAGGGCGGCTCCCACCAACCTCCCCCGGCGCGAGAAGTAGGCCTTGGCCTCGGTGACCAGAGTCGTGAAGTTCTTGAAGTCGGCGGGGGTGCGCGGGTATTCCCAGTCGAAGTCGATGCCGTCGATGCCTTCGCGGCGCATGAGGGCATTGGCCTCGTCGAAGAAGGCCTGACGCGCCTTCGGCGAAGCGGCCAGGGCCGGGAACCCTTCGCTGAGCCCCCAGCCGCCGATGCTGATCCAGGTCCGGAATCCCGCCGTCCGCTTGCCCTGACGGAGTTGGGCGAAGTGGTTGGACGTGAGGCCGTTGGGGTCCAGGGCGCCGTCGGCGTCCGGCCGCAGGGAGAAGGCGATGACATCGGTCACGCCCTTCAGCCGGCTCAGATCGACCTGGCCGAATCTCCAGCTCGGCATGTAGCCTGCGATGGTGAACGCCGGCTCTTCCTGAGGTCGAGGCCGAGGGGCGAGAATCGTTCCCGGGGGAGGACCGGACGGCCCCGGAGCCTGAGGAGCCCCGATGAGACCGACGGCCAGCATGGCGGAAACGAGCATGTCAATGGGTTAGGACGAATCCTGTGGGCAATCGGCTTCAGGAGCGCCGGGCGGTGACGCCAAAGGCTTCGGGCGCCGGGCGAACGTCCCGGAATCCTGCCTCCTGGAGCCGGCGGATCACTCCCGGGAAGGTGCGTGCTCCCTGGGCGCTGTCCGGGTCGGCAACATAGTGGAACAGTCGGCCGCCTCGGGCCAGGCACCGGGCGAGGTCTCGGTAGAAATCCAGCCCGTAGAGGCCGCCGCCCAGCGTGAGGGTGGGCGGGTCGTGGATGACGGCCCCGAACGAGCCTGCCGGGAGCGAGGGGACGATCTCCAGCGCGTCGCCGATCTGAATCTCGATGCGGGAATCTTCCGCGAATGCCGGGGCCGACCACGGGTTCCAGCGGGCGATCTCGACGGCGGCCGGGTCGATCTCCAGGCTCAACACCGAATCGGCCCTCTCGGCTGCCTGGATGGCGGTGTAGCCCAATCCGAAGGCGGTGTCCAACACCCGCCCCTGGAAGCGGCCGAGCGCGGCGAGCTTGGCCTGAGTGTCCTTCCAGGGGTCGGTCCGGGCGATCCGGTGCATCGGAGTGCCGCTCACCAGGACGGTCGGGGCCGAGTCGGTCGGGCAAAGCGACCTCACCCATCCGGTCTCGGGGCTGAAGACCTTCACCGGGGTCGGCCCTTCCGGAAGCAGAGCGAAGACCTTCCGCTTCTCTCGGGCGATGTCCGCGAGATCGTCCCAGGTGGGGCCGGCGTCCAACCCGGACTCGGTCAAAGGGACTTCGGCTCGGGTCAGATTGAGGTCCAGACTGGTGACGACCGAGGCCCGGCCCCGAGCATCCAGAATCTCGCGGGCCTGCTGAGGGCCGATCAGCCGGACCGGGTCGCTCATGCTTCGTGGACGGCGTCGATGAACCGGCGCATCAGGTCATGGTCCTTGATGCCGGGCTGAGACTCGACTCCGCTGCTGACATCCACCGCATAGGGTCGGATCTCCCGGATCGCCTCCGCGACGTTCACCGGGTTGAGCCCGCCCGCCAGGACGAGGGGAAGTTCGATCCACTCCCGAACCTGGTCCACGAACCGCAGATCGACTCGGTGGCCGGTTCCGCCGTATTCCAGGGGCGAGAAGGCATCCACAACCACCGCATCGGCCCCCATCACGTCGATCATCGCGGCAGCCTTGGGCAGGTCGAGATCGGGCGAGGGGCGGATCACGACGAGGTGGAGATAGTCGGCCAGCTCCACCAGATCGTCGGTGGGATCGCCGCCCTGCAGGCCGGGAAAGTCCCAGTGGACGGCCTGGATCGCATCCACCGTATCCACCAGCCCGAGCCCGTTGACCGCTCCGAAGACGCCGACGGTCATGGGATCGAAGGGTCCGAGGTCCAGCATCCACTCCAGCAGGTCGTCGTTGTCGCTCATGCAGCGGGGGCTTGAGGGTTCGAAGACGAAGCCGAGCGCGTGGGCGCCGAAGTCGATGGCCGCCTCCGCATCCTCCACCTGGGTCAATCCGCAGATCTTCACTCGGCAGCTCATCGGCCCATCACCTCCCGGATTCGCCGGGCCGGGTCGGGGCTCCCGCTGAATGCGGTCCCGATCAGGACGCTCCGCGCTCCGGCCCGTCGAACCCGGTCCACGTCTTCCGCGGAGTGGAGCGCAGACTCGCTGACCGAGTGCACCTCGGCCGGCAGGTTCGGGATGATCCGCTCCGAGGCCTCGAGGTTCACTTCGAAGGTGGCGAGGTCGCGGTTGTTCACCCCGATGAAGTTGGAGCCGAGGGCGAGGGCTCGCTCGGCCTCCTCTTCCGTGTGGACCTCCATCAGCACGTCCATGCCCAGCTCGATCGCCAGGCCTTGAGCGTCCCGCATCAGGCCGTCCTCCAGCATCGCCGCGATCAGCAGGATGCAGTCGGCGCCCATCGCCCGCGCCTCCCAGACGTGATAGAGCCCGGCGGTGAAGTCCTTCCGGATCACGGGCAGCCCGACCGCCGCCCGGCAGGCCCGGAGGTGGTCGGCCGAGCCCTGGAAGTGGGGGGCATCGGTGAGGACGCTCAGGCACTCCGCGCCGGCCGCCTCGTAGGCTCGGGCCAGGGCGACGGGATCATAGTCCTGGCCCGCGATCGGCCCCTTCACCGGGCTGTGCTTCTTGCACTCGGCGATGAGGGACGGGCGGTGCGGGGATTCGGCCAGTCGGCGGCGGAAGCCTCGGGGCGGCTCGATTCCGGCGCAGACCGCCTTGAGCTCGGCGATCGGAGCGGCGGCCTCCAGCAGGGGAAGCTCCTCCCGCTTCTGGGCGAAGATACGGTCGAGCACCGTCACGCCAGGGCCTCCTTGAGCCGGTCGAGCGTCCGGACGCCTCGGCCTTCGGCGACCGCTCGGCGAACCCTCTCGCCCGCCTCCATCGGCGGCACATCGAGGCCGAGATGGACGGCGAGGGCGGCGGTCGGCGCGATGCCGCCAAACTCCGGCGATTCCGGATCGGTGAGCGCCCGAAGGATCTGGACCGCTGCTCCCTCGGCGTCGGCGGCCGGGCGGAGGGATTCCAGGGGGACCGTTCCGAGACCGAAGTGGTCCGGGCCGAACTCCTTCGCCGCCGCGCCCTGCACCGAGATCAGGCTGGGTCCGGCAGGCGAAAACTCGTCGAGCCCATCGTGGCCGGAGCAGACCCACACCGATTCGGCACCCAGGTGGACGGAGGCGGCGGAGGTCGTCTGCACCATCTCGGGATCGAAGACGCCGATGATCTGTCTCTTCGCCCCGGCCGGGTTGAGGAGCGGTCCGAGCCGGTTGAAGACGGTGCGGGTCGCCAGCTTCTGCCGAAGGGGGCCAAGGTGGCGGAGAACCGGATGGAAGAACGGAGCGAAAAGGAAGGCGAACCCGGCCGAGTCCATGCCCCGTCGGAGGCGGTCGTGATCCTGGACCGGGGGGAGGCCGAGAGCGGTCAAGACGTCCGCCGAACCGCACTTGGAGGTGACGGCCCGGTTGCCGTGCTTGGCGACGGAGGCCCCGGCTGCTGCCGCCAGCAGGGCCGCGCCGGTCGAGAGGTTCATGCTCGGGACGCCGCCCCCGGTGCCGCAGGTGTCCACCAGGTTCGGCCGCTGCAGGTCGATCGGGACCCCGGCGGCGCGGACTCCTTCAGCCAGGCCGGCGAGGAGTTCGGGGCTGATCGGCCTGAAGTTGAGTGCGACCAGGAGGGCGGCGATCGCGGGATGGTTCGCCTCGTTCTCGGCCGCCGCCAGAAGGTCGCCCATCGCCTGGCGGCCGAAGATGCGGTCGTCCTCCGGGTCCGGGGCGGGCCGGGCGGGATCGACCCATTCGTTCAACCTCTGGACGATGCTCATGGGTGCCGAGTGTATCTGGGCGGCTGCCGGACCGAGGGTCCATGCCGAGATTCGGCGGTTCGGGAAGGTAGTATTCGGTGCGATGTTCGGCGAGTTCCTCCCGCTCCTCATCCTGGTGGCCGTCGCCGCGCTGGTCTGCACGATCATGGTGGCCGGCAGCTGGGTTCTGGGCCCCAAGAAGCAGACTCCCTACAAGTCTTCGCCCTACGAGTGCGGGGTCGAGCCGTTCGGCGACGCCCGCGAGCGGTTCCCGATCAAGTTCTATCTGGTGGCGATCCTCTTCGTCCTGTTCGACATCGAGGTCGTCTTCCTGTGGAGCTGGCTGACCGTCTTCCGAAACGCCCCCATCGACTTCATGATCTTCAGCGGCCTGGCCGTTCTGGTCTATATGATTCTTTGGATCATCGGCGACTGGTACGCGATCAAGGTCGGCGCGATCGACTGGGATGAAGCCACGAGCCTGGCTCCGGAGAAGCTGGAAGCGACGGTCCGGCCGGAGTCGGCTCCGCAGCCGCGAGAGGTCCGAGCCTGATGCCGACCGGCGTGGACTCCATCGAAGCCCAGATCATCGGCCGGGTGATCGGCGACGGGCTTCTGAAGGTGAAGGTGGACCGAGGCGAGACCTTTCTCTGCGTCACGAAGTCCGCTCTCAGGCAGACCATCGAGACGCTGAAGTCGCATCCCGAGCTGGGCTACGACTACTTCGCTGAGTGTCTGGGGGTCGATTATTCGACCTGGCCCCACGAGCGGGACTTCGCCGAACGATTCGAGGTCATCTACAACCTCATGTCGGTGGGCCGGGCCACCCGGATCTTCGTGAAGGTTGGGGTGAACGACGGCGAAACCGTGCCGACGGTCAAGGACATCTTTCTGGGCGCGGAATATCCCGAGTGGGAGATCTGGGATCTGCTGGGCATCACATTCTCCGGCAACGAGCGGCGCGAGCGGTTCCTGTTGCCCGAAGACTGGGTCGGCTTTCCCCTCCGCAAGGAGTTCCCGCTGGGCGGCGAGGATGTCGTCTTCCACGGAGGAACCGAAGGGCCGGCGGTCGAGGACATCCAGATGCCGCATGCAGGCGAATCCTTCGAAGGCAAGACCGGATCGGAAGGCGTCTCGGGTCGCTGATTTTGCCGCAAGATTCGGGCCCCTCCCCGGATCCTCTCATGAAATTCGAGGAAAGACAAGATTTTTCTTCGAAGAAAATGGAACCCAGAAGGCGGATTCCGGGTATCAAGTACGGTGGCTGTAGAGTCTGCCCGTACGATTGTCCGGGCAGCATCAGCAGTCAGCGACCTCATTGAGTTGACATGAAACGAGCATTCACTCTCATCGAACTGCTGGTGGTCATTGCGATCATCGCGATTCTCGCGGCCATTCTGTTCCCGGTCTTCGCCCAGGCCAAGGAAGCCGCCAAGAAGACGACCGGCATCAGCAACATGAAGCAGATCGGCACGGGCTTCAACATCTACATGGCCGACTATGACGACCTGATGCCGATGGCCTGGTCGGTCCGAGCCAATGGCACCCATCGCTTCTCGACCGCCCATCCGGCTCCGCAGAATGCGATCGTCGGCGGCGGCTGGGACGCTGCGGGCGTTCCCGAGACCGTGGCTGCCGCCTATCACGTCTCGAC
Source organism: Fimbriimonadaceae bacterium (assembly GCA_022402505.1). Lineage (GTDB taxonomy): Bacteria > Armatimonadota > Fimbriimonadia > Fimbriimonadales > Fimbriimonadaceae > JAKRSE01. The sequence goes on from JAKRSE010000208.1 coordinate 9,256, forward strand.
CCAGCCCTACATCAAGAACACCCAGATGATCAGCTCGCCGAACCAGACGAAGCTGACCCTGGCCGGTGAGACCTTCACCCCGGGCGTCACTCCCTGGGAAGTCGGCTACACCATGAACGGCCTGCTGAACACCTGGCCGGCCACCGCCATCGGCAACGTTTCGGTCGTCCCGATGGTCTGGACGGGCACGGGCAGCATGAAGCGGGTCGGCCGCTCCGGCGCCAACCCCTCGATCAACTGCGGCACGACGTACGTCGGCCCCTGCACCTTCAACGGCGGCGGATCGCCCAACGGTTCGACCACGGCGGCCAACTACTCCATGTTCTTCGGCTACGGAGCCGGCTGGACGGTCTACACCCACGGCAATGCGACGAGCGGCGGCGGAGTCATCATGACCTACGCCGACAGCTCCACCCGCTTCCGACGCGTGGGCATCGCCATCGAGCCGAACGTCAACCTGAACGCGGCAGCCGACCCCTACGCCCAGGTTCGCCCGGCGACCAACGGGTTCAGCTACTACGCGACCAACGACAACCAGTGCAGCAACCTGACGGCGGCGAACACCTCCGGCGGCTTCCGCTACATCTGCCACTTCCGACCGGACCGCGAAAACTGATCATGAAGAGGATTCTGATTGCGGTCTTCGCCGCGACGATGGCCCTTGCGGCCATTGGATGCGGCGGCGGTGATGAGGCGGCCGACACCAGCCAGGTCGTCGACCAGAGCGAAGCGCCTCCGATGGACGGCGGCGTCTCCGCCGAGCCGGCGGCTCCGGCGACCCAGGAGACGACCGAGTAATCGGCCTCTGGCGCACGAGAAGGCCCTCCCTTCGATCCCTGTGATCGGGCGGAGGGCCTTCCGCGTTTCTGCGTGGGCCTCGGGTCGGCCGAAAGGCTGGGTTGGCGCCGGGACCAGGGCCCTTCGGCTGCCCGAATCGGCCGGATCCAGCCAGAAGATCATGAGGTCCGACCCGCGGAGCGACGCACGATCGGCCGGTCACTCCCGCTGCGAAGCGATTCTCAAGAGAGGCAGACTAAGAAGAGAAGGCGGTTGCATGAAATTGCCTTGGATCCAATGAAAGTGTATCTTTTTGGAACGAAAGCCGGGTCCGTCGGGTCATACTCATGAACTCCGGGGTCTTGGCCCCGCACCTCAATCGAATCTCATGAAGAAGTCTGCATTCACCCTGATCGAACTGCTGGTGGTCATTGCAATCATCGCCATCCTGGCTGCCATCCTCTTCCCGGTCTTCGCCCAGGCGAAGCAGGCCGCGAAGAAGACGGCGTCGCTGTCGAACATCAAGCAGATCGGAACCGCGACCATCATCTACCAGGCCGACTATGACGACCTGTATGCTCCGGTCGTGACCTGGTCCAACTCGGGAGCTCCGTCCTTCGTGGGCGGCGTCGGCTTCCAGCCCTGGACCTGGACCACCCTGCCCTACATGAAGAACACGCAGATCTATCAGGATCCGCTTGCTCCTCCGATGGAAGCCTGGCCGGCAACCTGGAACCAGAGCAACACCCGCGCTCTGGCCCCGCAGTACGGCTACAACTACACCGTCCTGAGCCCCTACCGGCCGCCGAACTGGCCCGTGCCGCCGACCCCGATCAGCCAGACCGCCCTGGGCAGCCCGGCCGAGACGGTCATGATCGGCGCGAAGTTCTCGACCTCTGAGGACGACCAGCCCGCCACCGGCTTCTACTGGGCCGGCCCCGGCAGCTGGGCGACCACCCTCACCATCGAGCCCCCGGTCTGCGGCGTGAACCCCGACGTCTGGTGCTTCACCGACTGGGGAACCAACAGCTGGTACAACGGCTACCTGCGCAACAACTCGGCTGCGGGCGCGTTCACCGGCGGTCTTTCCCGACGCTCCGGCAACAAGCACATCATCGTGTGGGCTGACAGCCACGCCAGCAACCCGTCCACGGGCGCCCTGGCTCGCGGCACCAACTGGCGCGAGGGCATCGACTCGCTCACGATGGACTGGACGACGACCGACGCGGATCGCGGCGGCTACCTCTGGGACGACCGCTGATGCGCTGGGGGATCATCCTTCTGGCCGTCGGGCTCGTGCTCGCGGGCTGCGGTGGACCGGAAGCTGCTTCGGGTGAAGCGGCAACCGGAGCCACCCAGGAAGCGGCAGGAGCCGACGCGAAGGCCGGTGGTGGCGGAGGCCTCGAAGCCTCCTCGGCTGAAATGCAGCCGCCGCCGGACCAGCCGGATGCCGACGCCATTGCCGGTTCTCGAGCCGGCAACTGAAGACGGGACAAACCCCGAAACCCGAGAAGAGCTCGCCCCCCGAAAGGGGAGCGGGCTCTCCGCTTTTTTGCCCCCCGGTCCGGGTCATTCGAACCGAAAATCTCGTAGAATCGGGAGACAGATGAGCGAGGCGACGACCTTCACCCCCACCAGCGCCACCGAGTTCAAGCGGATCGGCGAGAACACGATGGTGGTCAACATCGGCCCGCAGCACCCCTCCACCCACGGAGTGCTCCGGCTGATCGTCGAGCTGGAAGGCGAAACGATCGTCCAGTGCAAGTGCGTCATCGGCTACCTCCACACGGGCATGGAGAAGGAGGCCGAGTACCAGACCTATCAGAAGTGCGTGGTCATGACCGACCGCATGGACTATCTGAACGCGAACGGCACCAACCTCGCCCACGCCCTCGCCGTCGAGAAGCTCCTCGGAGTCGAGATTCCCAAGCGCGGCCAGTATCTCCGCGTCATGCTCGCCGAACTCAGCCGGATCGCCAGCCACTGCCTCTGGCTCGGCACCCACGCGCTCGATCTCGGCGCGATGTCGCCGTTCTTCTACATCATGCAGCAGCGGGAGATGATTCTCGATATGTTCGAGATGTTCGCCGGCGTGCGCATGATGCCCAGCTGGATCGTCCCCGGCGGCCTTCGCGGCGACATGCCGGACGGCTTCGAAACCCGGCTCCGGACCTTCCTTCGGGAGTTCCCGACCGAGCTCAAGGTCCTGGAGGATCTCCTGGTCGAGAACCCGATCTGGAAGGAGCGGACTCAGGATGTGGGCATTCTCACCGGGACGCAGTGCCTGGAGCTGGGCTGCAGCGGTCCGATCGCCCGAGCCAGCGGCGTTGCCTGGGATCTCCGGAAGAGCAACCCCTACAGCAGCTACGAGGACTTCGATTTTCAGATTCCGGTCGGCTCGGTCGGCGATGTCTACGACCGCTTCCTGGTTCGCATCGCCGAGATGAAGGAGAGCTGCCGCATCCTTCAGCAGGCGATCGACGGACTGCCCGAGGGCCCCTGGAACACGCTCGACCGCAAGGTCGCTCCGCCGCCGCGCCATGAGCTCGACAACTCGATGGAGTCCGTCATCCACCACTTCAAGCTCTGGACCGAGGGCTACCATCCTCCGGTCGGTGAAGCCTATGCGGCGGTGGAAGGGAGCAAGGGCGAGCTCGGCTTCTATGTCATCAGCGACGGCACCAACCGCCCCTATCGTTGGCACGTCCGCCCGAGCAGCTTCATGAACCTCAAGTCGCTGGAAGTCCTCGCCGTGGGCAAACTGATCGCCGACGTGATCGCGATCATCGGCAGCATCGACATCGTGCTTGGCGAAATCGACCGCTGAGGCCCGCCCAGAAGCATCTTCGCGCCGCGACTCCTGTTGGAATCGCGGCGCGAACCTGCTTTCGGGGAAGCGGAACGTCAGTTGATGACTTCGACTTCGACCGCCGGCACCAGGCCGATCTCGGCCCCCAGCTTGAGCAGAAGCCGGATGACCGTGGCTTGAATTCCATCCTCATGACAATCTACTCTTGCAGTATGGTTGGCAGAAGCTCAGCAGAAGTCTGAATCTGGCGAAATCCCAGTCCTGGGCGGTGTACCAGAAAGACCGGTGTGCCCGGAACAGCCGATTGCCGGGCCCAGCTTCGAGCCCTGTCAAGTTGATCCGTGATAGAGGCGGTCCTCATCTCAGCCAGAAACTCAGAAACCGAAATGCCCTTCAGGCTGAGATCGTCTGTCAAACGATTCCAGTCCACCTTGCCCGTCAGCAGAGAAGAATAGAGCCAGGGGGCCAGGTTCCACCTAGCCGCGGCCAAAACAGCCTGGGCCTTGCCCAGGTCGTTGGAATCCTCGGGAGACGTCAGGTGAATCACGACAACCCGCGGGGCAGGATTCTGCAGTTCAGCCCGAACCAGAAGGTCCGGAATTCGGTCGCGGCAGGCCGAGCAAGTGAGGCTGGAAAGAATGAAGAGCGTGGCCGGACTTGTCCCGTCCTGGATGACCTGCCCGATCCCTGTCAGTGCTTGGACGTCCAGGTTCCCCTCAAACTCTGTGGCAGGTCGAGTGTACGGACTCACCGGGGCCCGGGCCGCGACCGTCGCAGGCAACACCCAGCGGGCCGAGGCGAATCCAAGGCTCAAGACAAGGGCCATAGCCAGGGAGTGTGCGAGCACCGTCTTCATCGGACGATCTTGCTCAAACGAACGAGCACTCCGCTGACGGTGGCTGTTGCAACAACCACCAAGGCCAACGGCAAGAGAGAAAAGAGGCCAAGGTAGAGAACCGACCAAAGGTTCCAGTTTGTGCTCCCAGCGCCCGAGCCCCACAGGAAGCCTACCCCGAGGGTGATCCAAAAGCCGCAACTTACCAAGGCCGCATGCCCAAGGCTCTTGGGATCCGTCGGCAACTGGCCGGTTCTCGTTGCCGGGACCAGCCACCATTGAACCAGCGTCCAGGCTGTTGCATAGCCCCCGAGAACCCAAGACGCGCCTGCGACGATGTGGCCATAGCCGGCCGCAATAATCACGCAGAAGAGAGCTGCGATGAGACTTGCTGAGGAGAATCTGGCCTGTTTGGAATTGCTCATGGAAGTGAATTCACCCCTGGAGTTCGGCCGCCCTGCAAAAGAGGTCCAACTCCTCGTCCGTTGCCGTCAGGAACTGAGGAAAGAGGGTGCGAGGGAAAGGCGGGGGACAAAACTGCGGGCGTATGATGGATACTTGGCCGTCGAGGTGCAGACGAAGTAGAGTGTGTTTTGGTTCTGGACGCATGTATCCCTCCGACCATTGGTCCAGGGGTGCCCGCCTGAAGGAGGGGTCCAGGAGTACGCCTACCCTGGGGTTCGCGACAGGCTGATCCATCAGCCCGGCAGCCACATATCCGACGCTGCCTCGTGACCATTGAGCCTTGAGAAAGGTGTCGGCCAGCGGAACATAGCTTAGAGGAAATCGGTACCACGGACTCCAGGAAAAGTTGTAACCAGCGATCCAATGGGCCCCAAGGCCTCTGGGGGTCCGATCGTTCGGAGTTCTCAAAAGATGCGGGCTCGAAACATAGGCCGGTACCAGCTGGGTGATGTCACTAGGCAGTTGGGAGTTCCAGTCCGCGAGATAGAGATTGTAAGCGGCCCCGATCTGCCTCATTTGAGCGATGCTGACGGCATCGTTCGCCCTAGTCTTGGCGTTTCCACCTACCACCAGGAAGACACCGGCCAGGATTCCAAGGATCAGAATGGCAACCAGGACTTCGCTGAGTGTGAAGCCGTTCGAGCGGAGCCTGGCTTTGGGTTTTGGGGCCACTTTTGACCTCACGTTACCAGTTTGGCAGACAAGTGCTGTTCGGACAGACGACTTCTGAGTTGGTCGTACAGGTCGCATAAGACGTCCAAACACATTGCTGGAGCTTTCCGGTGTCGCAGTTCGTCGTCGTCCGATCAAGATCCCACCTGTCCTTTTGACCAAACCACCAGCAAGAGGTAAAGGCCCCAGGGTTCCGTCCGGTGATGAGGGTCGGGTGATAGGTTTGGGTCGGGCAGGCACCGCACGGTGGAAGGGGTGGCCGTGGCATGCCCGGAATCACGGCGGCGATCACACCTGCACACGACATCAATACAGAGCAGATCAGAACAAGCTGTCTCATGCAACTCAGTGTATGGCAACTACTGTCCTTTGCTCCCCCCCCAAAAAAGTGGGTCCAAAGACCCAAGCCTCTTAGGAGGCTGTTGAGCAACTCCTCCTTTCCCTCCCTCAGATCCGTCTTGAACATCATGCAGGGCAGAGAGAAGGCGCAGTTTGGGCTGTTTGGGACGACTCCCATCGATCAGGTTCTGCCGGCGGATCATCCGTTGCGGCGGGTTCGGGCGTTGTTCGACGAGGCTTGGAAGGGGGTGGCGCCGGCCTTCGACGACGCCTACGGGAAGGTCGGAAACGTGAGCTGCCCGCCTGCGATGCTGCTTCGGGCGAATCTTCTTCGGGCTCTTTACAGCATCAAAAGCGAGCGGGCTCTCTGCGAGCAGATTTCGATGAATGCCGGCTTTCGGTGGTTCGTTGGGTTGGACTGGGACGACAAGGTCTTCGACCATTCGACCCTCTCCTTCAATCGGGAGCGTTTGTTCGGAAACGGAGCGGCCGAAGCCCTGCTCGGCGAAATCTGCCGGCTTGCGGAGATGAAAAGGCTGCTCTCCAGCGACCGCCTTGTGGTCGATGGAACCCTCATCAAGGCGTGGGCGAGCCACCGTTCGTTTCAGCCCAAGGACGGCCCGCCGGAAGGCGGAAACTTCAAGGGCAAAACCCGGTCGAACGAGACCCACGAGAGCACGACCGACCCGGACGCCAAGCTCTTCCGCAAGGGCGGCGGGCAGGAGTCGATGCTCTGCCACCTGGGCAGCCTGCTCGTGGACTCGGCGAGCGGCCTGGTGCGGGCGGCGAAGCTGACTCCGCCCTGCGGCCTGGGCAGATCGGCGGAGATCGAGGCGGCCCTGAACCTGGCGGGAGACCATCTGCGCCCGGGCCAGACGCTCGTCGGCGACCGCGGATACGACGTCCGGAGCTTCGTTTCCGGCCTGCGCGCCCTGGGAATCCGGGCCCATCCCCGGGCGAAATCTCGAGGATCGAGCCTCGACGGCCGGACCACCGCCCGCGAGTCTTATCGCACAAGCATGAGGAAAAGATTCATCGTGGAACAGCCGTTTGCGTGGCTGAAGTCTCCGGGACGGATGCGACAGACGATGCTCCGAGGCACGGAGAAGGTCGGCTGGGAATTCCACATGTTCTGCATGGCCTACAATCTCAGACGCATGGCGAAGCTGTGCATGTGATGTGAGATTGGGACGGAAAGCAGCGATTCCGGCCTGATTTGGCCGACATGCGTCTGCGTAGTCGGCCATTTCGACACCAAATCTACGACACCATGGTGCTTGGCAATTGAATAGCGGAAGTGACCGCCGACTTGGCTCCCAACCCGCCCCGATTCCTCAACAAGCTCTTAGTCGATGACTTCGACTTCGACCGCCGGCACCAGGCCGATCTCGGCCCCCAGCTTGAGCAGAAGCCGGATGGCGGCGACGCCCTCATCACCCATGTCTCGCGTCCGCTCGTTGACGTACATCCCGACAAAGGTGTCGCTGGTCTGCCGATCCATGCCTCGGGCGAACTGGAGGGCGTAGGTGACCGCCTCTTCTCGGTTCGCGAGGCTCTGCTCGATGCTCTCTCTCATGCACCGGCTGACCTCGGTGGCCATCTCCGGCCCGAGATCCTTGCGGACCACGTTCACGCCAAGGGGCAGGGGAAGCCCGGTCTTGTCCCGCCACCACTTTCCCATGTTGGCGACCTCGACCATGCCTTCTTCCGCGTAGGTCAGCTGGCCTTCGTGGATGATGAGCCCCGCCTTGAATCGGCCGTCCTTGATGGCCGGCATGATCTCGTCAAAGGCGACGACCTCGTGCTTCGGCGAGGCGTCGGGGCCGAACTTCTCCTTCCACCACAGGTTCAGCTGGAGGAAGGCGGAGGTCAGCAGGCCGGGGACGGCGATCACCGTCTCCCGCAGCTCCTCATCCGAAATCCCCGCTTCCGCCACGATCATCGGACCGTAGCCCTCGCCGAAGCTGCCGCCGTGGCGGAGCAGGGCGTACTTGTCGGCGACATAGGCGAAGGCATGAACGCTGACCGCGCTCGATTCCAGCCGACCCTCCTTGGCCCACTCGTTCAGGGTCTGGATGTCGCGGAGGATGTGCTCGAATTCGTGCTCGGTCTTCACCGCTCCAGAGGCCAGCCCCCAGAACATGAAGGCGTCGTCGGAGTCGGGCGAATGGCCAAGCCGGATCAGCATGATCCTGTGAAGGTACCGCCCCTTACGGCCAGACGCCCCGGACCCGGACCCGGACACGGTAGACCGAGGTCCTGGCCGTCGCCCAGACGGTGCGGCCGTCGCGGCTGAATGCGAGGTTCGCGGGGGCTTCCGGCAGAGGCTGAACGGCCAGGATCTGGCCGGTCGGCGAG